>NZ_JBSGJR010000659.1:0-3465 GCF_053605645.1 Micromonospora sp. NPDC003776 | reverse complement strand
CGGCGGGCCGCCGCCCCCCCGCGGCCGGCGCCGGCCGAGCACGCCCTGGGCGACCGCCACACCGACCAGCACGATCAGCGCGCCCACCGGCTGGTGCCAGTTCATCCGTTCGCCGAGCACCACCGCGCCGACCAGCACGGCGAAGACCGGGATCAGGTACGTGACGGTGGACGCCGTGCTCGCCCCGGCGATCCGGATGTTGCGCAGGTTGATCACGAAGGCCAACCCGGTGCCGAGCGCGCCGAGCGCCAGCACGCTCGCCACCACCCGCAGCGAGAGGCCGGTCGGCACCGGCGGGGCGCCGGCCACCAGCGGCGCGACGACCGCGAGCTGCGCGGTCGCCACCAGCAGCTGCGCCGCCGACAGGGAAAGCCCGGAGTACGCGCTCCCGGCGATGAACTTCTTCTGGTACGGGATGGCCAGCCCGTAGCAGGCCGCCGCGCCCAGACACATCAGCTGGCCGGTGAAGTGCGAGCCGCCGACGCCCTCCCAGACGCCCAGCACCACCAGCACACCGGCGAAGCCCAGCCCCAGCCCGACCGCCCGGCGCACGGTCAACCGCTCGGTGCGGAAGACCAGCACCGCCAGCGGCAGCACGATCAGCGGTGTGGTGGCGTTCCAGATGCCGGCGAGCATCGACTCGACCCGCTGCTCGCCGAAGCCGAACAGGGTGAACGGCAGGGAGACGCCGAACGCGGCGACGACCAGCAGGTGCGCCCAGACCCGAGGCTCGCGGGGCAGCCGGTCGCGCAGCACGGCCAGCACCACCAGCAGAGTCGCCGCACCGGTGGCGACCCGGTAGAGGGTGAGGTGCAGCGGGTGCAGCTCGGTCACCCCGACCTTGATGAAGAGGAAGCTGGAACCCCAGATCACGCCGAGCGCGAGGAAGCCGGGCAGCCAGCTCCGCAGGGCCGCCCGGTCAGGAGTCAAGTCCGCCGTCACCCCTGACACTCTGCCGCAGGGGTACGACGAAGTCCCGCGAAAATCAGACGCCGTGTCGACCGTCACGGCAACCGCCGCAGGGGCAGCCGCCGACCGCGCCTCGACCCGGCGGAACTGCCGCCGTGAAGACGGCGAACACGGTCGACAACGAGGTGGTCGGGTCACGTAGGGTCGCCTGGTGGGACGAATCGATGACCTCGCCAACCGGTACGTGGCCGACTGGGCGCCGCTGAGCCCGACCGGCGCCACCTACGTCGGCATCGCCGGCTACGACGACCAGCTCGACGACCTCTCCCCGGAGGGCTACGCGGCCCGCGCCGACCTGACCCGGCGCACGCTGGCCGACCTCGACGTGACCGAGCCGGACACCGAGGCCGAGCGGACCGCCAAGGAGGCGATGCAGGAGCGCCTCGGCCTGGAGCTCGCCCGGCACGAGGCCGGCGAGACGACCAGTGAGGTCAACGTGATCGCCAGCGGGCTGCACGACCTCCGCATGGTGTTCGACCTGATGCCGACCGACAGCGACGACGCCAAGGCGAACATCGCCGCCCGGCTCACCGGCTTCCCGGCGGCGCTCGAAAGCTACAAGCGGACGCTGCGCGAGGCGGCCGCGGCCGGCAAGGTCAGCTCGCGGGTGCAGCTGGTCGAGGTCGCCAAGCAGTGCGACATCTGGACCGACCCGAACGGCGACAACTTCTTCCACGGGCTGGTCGAGCGGCTCGGGGCCGACGGCGTGCTCGGCGCCGAGCTGCGCAAGGGCGCGGCCGCCGCCACCGGGGCCACCGCCGAGTTCGGGCAGTTCCTCCGTAACGAGCTGGCGCCGCAGGGCCGGGAGAAGCAGGCCGCCGGCCGGGAGCGGTACGAGCTGGCCTCGCAGTACTTCCTCGGCGCCAAGGTCGACCTCGACGAGACGTACGCCTGGGGTTTCGCGGAGCTGGCCCGCCTGGAGGCCGAGATGCGGACGGTCGCCGGGCGGATCGCGGGCCCGGGCGCCGGCATCGACGACGCGGTACGGGCCCTGGACGCCGATCCGGCCCGCACCATCCAGGGCAAGGAGGCGTTCCGGGACTGGATGCAGGCGCTGGCCGACAAGGCGATCGGCGACCTGCACGGCACCCACTTCGACATCCCCGAGCAGGTCCGCCGGATCGAGTGCTGCCTCGCGCCGACCAGCGACGGCGCCATCTACTACACCGGCCCGAGCGAGGACTTCTCCCGGCCGGGCCGGATGTGGTGGGCGGTGCCGCAGGGCATCACCGACTTCTCGACCTGGCGTGAGGTGACCACCGTCTACCACGAGGGCGTGCCGGGGCACCACCTCCAGGTCGCGCAGACCGCCGTCCGCGCCGAGAAGCTCAACCGCTGGCAGCGGCTGCTCTGCTGGGTCTCCGGGCACGGCGAGGGCTGGGCGCTCTACTCCGAGCGGCTGATGGACGAGCTGGGCTACCTGGACGACCCGGGCGACAAGCTCGGCATGCTCGACGGGCAGGCGTTCCGCGCGGCCCGGGTGATCGTCGACATCGGCATGCACCTGGAGCTGGAGATCCCGAAGGACAACCCGTTCGGCTTCCACCCGGGCGAGCGCTGGACGCCCGAGCTGGGCTGGGAGTTCATGCGGGCGCACTGCCGGGTGCCGGACGAGAACCTGCGCTTCGAGCTGAACCGCTACCTCGGCTGGCCGGGGCAGGCTCCCTCGTACAAGGTCGGCGAGCGGATCTGGCTCCAGGCCCGGGACGAGGCGAAGGCCCGCAAGGGCGCCGACTTCGACCTCAAGGAGTTCCACCGCCAGGCGCTCGACCTGGGCGCGCTGGGCCTCGACCCGCTGCGCCGGGCGCTGGCCCGTCTCTGAGCAGAGGAAACGGCCGGGAGTCGGAGGTGATCTCCGGCTCCCGGCCGTTTCGCGTACCCGACGGATCAGGCCAGGTCGAGCTTGAGCTTCGGCTTGGCGGTGAGCACGTTCGAGTCGACGTACGCCAGGTCGATCGAGGGGTCGGTGAAGGTGATCGGCAGCGGTGAGGTGATCGGGATGCCGTCGGGGAACGGCAGGTCCGGGGTGAGCGTGACCTTGATGCCGAGCAGGTACCCGACGAAGCGGGTGGCGTAGAAGGCCACGTCCCCCTGGACGGTGAGCTGGTCGGTGACGTACCGCTGGTGCTTGCCCGCCGGGCCGCTCGACAGCAGGACGAAGTCGTCGGTGACCGCCTTGTCCATGCTGAACTTCAGGCACTTGAGCGTGCCGTCCCGGGTGGGCAGCTCGACGACCCCGTCGAACTGCAGCCCGGTCATGGTCACCTTCGAACCGGTGAGCTTGGAGACCGGGTCGGCGACGACCGGCTGGCTCGGCTCGGCGGCGATCCGCGGCAGCGGCTTGCCCGCCTCCACCGGCTTCGGCTTGGTCGGCCGCGGCGCGGCGCAGGTGCCGCCACCCGGCTTGGTGACAGGCTTCGCCGAGGCGCTCGCGCTCGGCGCCGCGCTGGTGCCGCTGTCGCTGGGGGTGGCGCCGGTCGCCAGGGGCTCGGCGGC
>NZ_JBSGJR010000658.1:0-3470 GCF_053605645.1 Micromonospora sp. NPDC003776 | reverse complement strand
CTGCTCGACGCCGCCCGGGAGCGGCGGCGGCGCGAGCGGTCCCGGTCCCGGCGGCGGTACGCGCTGACCGCGCTCGCCGCGGCCGTGCTCGCGGTGCTGGCGGGCCTCGGCGCGGCGCAGCTCCGGCCGCCGGCCGCCCCGCCGACGCGGCAGGTGGCGCTGGCCGCGATGCGGCCGGTCGACGGCCCGGTCCCGCTGCACGCCGAGGTCGGGCTGACCGACAAGAAGTGGGGCACCGAGGTCACCCTGCACTGCGGGTACGACCAGCGGACCGGTGACCGGGAGGCGTACACCTTCCGGCTGGTGGCGCACGGCCCGGACGGCGCGGCGGAGCAGGTGGCCACCTGGCTGGCCGCGCCCGGGGACAACCTGCGCATGACCGGCGCGACCCACTTCACCCACGGCGAGCTGGTCCGCCTCGAACTGCTGCGCGCCGACAACACCCCGGTCCTCGCCTACGACTTCCGCTGACGGGCGTCAGCGGGTCGCGGCGGGGACCGGGGCGGCGGCGATCCGGGCCGCCGCGCGGGTGCGGCGGGCCTGGCGGACGGCGTCGGTGGTGAAGACCACCAGGGCGAGCCAGACCAGGCCGAAGCCGGCCAGCCGGGCCGGCGGCATGGGCTCGTGGTAGATCAGCACCCCGCAGCCGAGCTGAAGGATCGGGCCGACGTACTGGAGCATGCCGATGGTGGAGAGCGGCAGCCGGTTCGCCGCCCCGGCGAAGAGCAGCAGCGGGATCGCGGTGGCCGCGCCGGCCAGCACCAGCAGCGCGGTGTGTCCGACGGAGACGTTGCCGAAGGTGGCCGCGCCCCGCCGGGTCAGCCAGGCCAGGTAGCCGAGCGCGGGCAGCGCCAGCACCGCCGACTCGACGAAGAGGCCCTCCGCGGCCGGCAGCCCGAGCCGCTTCTTGGCCAGCCCGTAGCCGGCGAAGCTGAAGGCCAGGATGAGCGCCAGGTAGGGCAGCCGGCCGTAGTCGATGGTCAGCACGGCCACCGCCACCCCGCCGATGCCGAGCGCCACCCACTGCGCCGGGCGCAGCCGCTCGCGCAGCAGGAAGACCCCGATCAGAACGATGACCAGCGGGTTGATGAAGTAGCCGAGCGCCGTCTCCACCACCCGGTCGGAGTTCACGCCGTAGATGTAGGTGCCCCAGTTGACCGCGATCAGCGCGGCCGCCGCGGTGATGCCGGCCAGCGCGCGGGGGCGGCGGGCCAGCGCGCGCAGGAAACCGATGTTGCGCATCGCGGCCAGCACGAGCGCGACGAAGACCACCGACCAGACGATCCGGTGGGCGAGGATCTCCACCGGCCCGGCGGGGCGGAGCAGCTTCAGGTAGATCGGGAAGAAACCCCAGATGAGGTACGCGCCGAAGCCGTACAGGTAGCCGAGGCGGGTCTGGTTCACGCCTCCACCGTAAGTGGTGAAGGGGCTTGTTGCTCCTTTCCAGTGACCTGGGTCACCCGCCGGTCCAGCTCCATCCAGCGGTCCGGCGCGACCGGCGTGAAGCCCACCTTCACGTACACCCCGTGGGCATCGTTGGTGGCCAGCACGATCCGCCGTACGCCGAACTCGGCGAGGTGGTCACGGGCCGCGCCGGCCAGCCAGGTGCCCAGGCCGCGACCCCGCTCGCCCCGGTCCACGTACACGTCGCAGAGCCAGGCGAAGGTGGCCCGGTCGGTGACCACCCGGGCGACCGCCACCTGCCGCCCGTCCCCGGGCCGGTAGACCCCGAAGCCGATCGAGCCGGCGAAGGCGCGCTCGACCGTGTCCCGTTCCCGCCCGAGCGCCCAGTACGCGTCGGTGGAGAGCCATCGGTGCACCCGGTCCAGGTCGAGCCGGTCCGGGTCGGTGCTGAGCAGGTAGCCGTCAGGGCGGGTCAGGGTGAACACCCGACCGACGCTACTGCCGGTCGCCGGGCTCCTCGCCAGCCAATTCCCGCCCACTGGCCTGGCCACGGGCGGGAATCGGCGGGCGGCTCAGTCCCGGTCGAGGACCGCGCCCAGGATCCAGGTCACGATGCCGACGAAGAGCGCGCCGAGCACCGCGGCGGGCCAGAAGTTGTCCACGTGGAACGGCAGCCCCGCCTCACCGGCGATCCAGCTGGTGAGCAGGAAGAGCAGGCCGTTCACCACCAGTGCGATCAGGCCGAGGGTCAGCAGGTAGAAACCGCAGCCGACGGTCTTGATGATCGGCTGGAGCACGGCGTTGACCACACCAAAGATCGCCGCGACCAGCACCAGCGTGATCACCGTGTCGGTGACCGACTTCGAGTCCAGCTTGATGCCCGGGATGAGCAGCGTGGCGAGCCAGAAGGCCACCGCGGTCGAGGCGAGCCGGATCAGAAGGCCCTTCATAAAACCCATGGCCGGGATCGTGCCATGCCGCGTCGACTCGCGGAACCCGTGATGATCGGCTCAGCGGCGGCTCGGCCGACCGACCACTTGCGACTCGATCGGCGTCGGGGAGAGTAGCGCCCAGCGCAGTGCCCGCCGGTTGACCACGGCCACCATGTCGTCCCGGATCCGGGTCAGCCACTCCGCCGACCCGCCGAGGCCGAGCGCCGCGCCGGCCAGCGCCGCCTCGCCGGGATCAAGCGGTTGCAGGATCGCCAGGTCGGCACGCCCGAGTCGATCACCGCGACGACCACCCCGGTGCCGTCCGCGAGCGAGGCGAGCCCGTCCGGGGCGTACCCTTGGAGCGGCCACGGGGTGGCTGCGACAGGCCGGGCCGGTGCCGGTGCCGCAGCGCACCCTGATGGTGCGCGGGCCGCCGCCGGTGCGGCCGGCAGCGCGGCGGTGAGGGCGGTGGCCAGGAGCGGGCGCGGGGTGGGCCGGGACATCGACCGCCTCCGTAACGTGTCGGCTCCGGAACGGGATGTTAGCGGCTGGCCCGCCGGACGGCGGACCGCCGATGGCCAGGCATTGTGATCTTGTTACCACCTTGTAGGTTGTAGGCGATGCCTGTGGCCTGCGCGCGGAAGGAGAGGTGGCCGTGACCGGATGGGAGCCGGCCACCGAGGCCGAGGTGGCGATGCGGGACGCGCTGCGTGCCCAGGACCAGCAGCTCTACTTCCGCATCCTGACCAGGGTCGATCTGCTGCTCCCGGTGGCCGGATCGGTGCCCGCCGGGCACGCCTCGGTCGGTTGGGGGACCTGGACGACGGGCGGCCGGACGCACGTCCTCGCATTCACGTCGGTCACCGCGATGCGGGCCTGCCTGGGGGACAACGCGGGCGCCACCCGCCGCGTCCCGTACGCCGACCTGGCCGCCGGGTGGCCGAACCACGAGTGGTGGCTCGCGGTCAATCCGGGCCTGCCGATCGAGGGTTACCTGCCGGCCTGGTTCGTGGCCCAACTCTCCCGGGGCGACGTCCGGCTGCCGGGGCGGACCATGGGAGCCCGCGCCCGGCTGGAGCGGGTGGAGAACGCCGCCCGCTCCCGTGCCGACGCCCCCGGCCGCGACGTTCCGCC
>NZ_JBSGJR010000657.1:0-3482 GCF_053605645.1 Micromonospora sp. NPDC003776 | reverse complement strand
CGGCCGGGGAGGGCGGGGCGGGCGGCGGGGCCTCCAGCCCCAGCGCGCGGGCCACCGTGTCGAACCGGCCGCCCAGCGCCAGCGTGGCCGAGGTCGCGACCACGGTGCGCTCGTCGTACAGGTGGGTGGCGAGGGTACCGGCGACCGAGAGCGGCGCGACCACCAGCGCCCGGCGGCTGCCGTTCTCCGGCTTCTCCACCCAGGCCACGTCGTGGTCGGCCTCCTCCAGCAGGCGTTGCGCAGTGGTGGAGAGCTCGTCCAGCACCGCCTTGGCCTGCTGCTTGCGGACCGGGTCCGGGTCGTCCGCCTTGACCTCGCCGATCGCCTCCAGCGCGGCCCGGGTCGCCGCGTCGAGCAGGGTGCACGCCTCGCGCAGTGCCGGCGGCAGGCCGGCGGTGAGCCGCCCGGCCGGCGCCTCGGCCAGTCCCACCGCGAGGGCGTCGCCCGCCTCGGTGAGCCGCTCGGCGACCTCGGGGCGCAGCAGCGGCCGGGCCCGGCGGGCGGACCGGTCGATCAGCTCGGGGACCAGCTCGGCCTGCGCCGCCGAAGAGACCCGGTCGGCCAGCTCGTGCGCCTCGTCGACGACGAGCAGCTTGTGCGGCGGCACGATGTGCCGGCCGGCCAGCATGTCGACGGCGAGCAGGCTGTGGTTGGTGACCACGATGTCCGCCTCGCGGGCCCGGGCCCGCGACGCCTCCGCGAAGCACTCCTGCCCGAACGGGCAGCGGGTGGCGCCCACGCACTCCCGCGCCGGCATCGAGACGGTCCGCCAGATCTGGTCGTCGACCCCCGGGTCCAGCTCGTCGCGGTCGCCGGTGGCGGTCTCCTCCGCCCAGTCGCGCAGCCGCTGCATCTGCTTGCCCAGCCGGCCCGCCTCGCCGAGCCACTTGGTGCCCCCGGCGGGGCGGGGGGAGTCGAAGAGGGTGTCCTCCGGCTCCTCCTCCGTGGAGCTGTCCAGCCGGGCCAGGCAGAGGTAGTGGTGCCGCCCCTTCAGCACGGCGAAGGTGGGGCGGCGGCCGAGCAGCGGCTCCACCGCGTCGGCGAGCCGGGGCAGGTCGTGCTCGACCAGCTGGGACTGCAACGCCAGCGTGGCGGTGGAGACCACCACCGGGCCGTCCACGGTCAGCGCCGGTGCCAGGTACGCCAGCGACTTGCCGGTGCCCGTGCCGGCCTGCACGAGCAGGTGCTCGCCGGAGGCGATGCTCCGCTCGATCGCCTCGGCCATCTGCTGCTGGCCCGGCCGGGCCGCACCGCCGGGGACCGCGCCCACCGCCGCGGCCAGCAGGTCGCCGCCGCTGGGCCGGGCACCTCGACGCTTCCTGGGCACGGCGGGACCGGTGGCGGTGCGAGGCGGGGTCACCGTGCGACCGTACCCGCCGGCCCCGACACCGGTGGCGCGCCTCCACCGCGTGGCGTCGTCGGTGGGTCGCGTCGGGTTACCTGCCGAATGCGTCGCGTGGCCGGAATCGGTTAGGGTGCCACTCATGCCGAGCGACGTGGTCCGCGTGATCTACCGCAAGTACGACGGCAGCGCCCACCGCGACTACCCGGCCCGCCGGCTCGCCGAGGACGACCTCGGGGTGTGGCTCGGCGTACCGGCCGGCACCGAGTCGGTCTACCACGGCCGGCCCTCGGTCGAGCGGATCCCGTTCGTCCTGCTGGTGCCCCGGCACGGTTGGTGGACCGGCATGTTCAACCCGCCGCCCCGGACCAGCGAGGTCTACTGCGACATCGCCACCCCCGCCCGCTGGGAGGGGGAGGACGTCGTTCACCTGGTCGACCTCGATCTCGACGTGGTGCGCCGCCGGGAGACCGGCCTGGTCGAGCTGCGCGACGAGGACGAGTTCGCCGAGCACCGGGCCCGCTGGGGCTACCCCGACGACCTGGTCCGGGAGGCCGAGTCGGCGGCCCGCTGGCTGCTCGGCGCACTCGGCGACGGCACCGAGCCGTTCGCCACGTCCTACCGGAAGTGGCTGGCCCTGGTCGCCTGAGCCGGCCTCACCACCGCAGCGGCCAGGCGTCGTCCGGACCGAGCTCCGGCAGCCAGGTCAGCTTGTCCGGGTTGAGCTGGTGGAACACCCCGGTGATCCGCCCCTCGTGCACGGCGTACGTGCTGATCATGCGGAGCGTGTGGCCGTCCCGGTAGGGCGCCGCCAACTGCCAGCCGAGGGCACCGTCGACCAGCACCGGCCGGGCCCGCAGCGCGCCGCCGTACCGGCTGGCCTGGCGGTAGATGCCGAGGAGGAAGCGGCCCACGGTGTCCGCGCCCAGGATCGGCCGGCGGCCCGCCGGCAGGTGCCCGCCGCCGTCGCCGATCAGCACCACGTCCGGGGCGAGCACCTTTACCAGCCGGTCCAGCTCGCCGGACTCCACGGCCGCGGCGAAGGCGGCCAGCACCCGCCGCTGCTCGGCCAGGTCGGCCGTGTGCCGGGGCACGTCCGGCGCGGCAACCGCCCGCCGGCCCCGCGAGGCGAGCTGCCGGGCCGCGGCCGCTGTGGTGTTCAACACCTCGGCGACCGTGGCGAACGGCACGGCGAAGACGTCGTGCAGGACGAACGCCACCCGCTGCTCCGGGGTCAGCCGCTCCAGCACCAGCAGCAGCGCGGTGCCGAGCTGGTCGGCCCGGATCGCCCGCTCGGCCGGATCGGGGGCGAACCCGTCCGCCGTCGGCAGGTCGCGCACCACCGGCTCCGGCAGCCACTGGCCCGGGTACGCCTCCCGCCGGACCCGGGCGGAGCGGAGCACGTCCAGGCAGATCCGCGAGCAGGTGGTGGTGAGCCAGGCGCGCAGCTGCTGGATCTGGGCGTGCGCGTCCGGGTCGGCGAGTGCCTTCGCGCACCGCAGCCAGGTCTCCTGCACCGCGTCCTCGGCCTCGCTCCGGCTGCCCAGCATCCGGTACGCGACCGCCAGCAGGTGCCCGCGCTCCGCCTCGAACTCCGCCGTCAGATCGCCCACCGTCTGCTCCCTCCCCGCGCCCACATTCTCCCCGTCCCACTGGACGCCGCACCGCCCCGGAATGTGACATCCGGGGATTCCGTGCCGTCCCCACCCCTCCGCCTCCCGCGCCGTCCGCGGGGGGCGCCCGGGCCCCCGCTCGTCCGGGCCCTCCGCCCGCCCGGGCCCCGCGCCAAGGTCCGCGCAACTTCTCGGAAAGAGTGGCCTTGCGAGCGGCCGAGGCCACTCTTTCCAGGAAAGAGGCCTCTCGCCGCGCAGTCTGGGCCCGTGCAGTCCGGGCCCGTGCAGCAGTCCGGGCACGCCGTCCGGGCCCCGCCCCATCGGGGGCCCGCGCCAAGATCCGCGCAACTTCCCGGAAAGAGTGGCCTCGCGAGCGGCCGAGGCCACTCTTTCCGAGAAAAAGGCCCCTCGCCGCGTGAGGTCGCGCGGCGGGAGGGCGGGGAGGGGAGGGGTGGGTGGTGCTCGGGAGCGGCGAGGTCACCACGCAGGTGTACGACGTGCCGGCGGACGCCGCGGCCAGCACCACG
>NZ_JBSGJR010000656.1:0-3486 GCF_053605645.1 Micromonospora sp. NPDC003776 | reverse complement strand
CGGCTTGACCTTGCCCTTGTGCACCCACGGCAGCTCCCGGACCGCGCCGAAGGCGAGGATCGCCGACTCGCCCGGGGGCAGGATCGGCGTACCGGCACCAGCCCGGCCGTGCCGTCCCGCAGCGGGCCGCCCAGCCCGACGACGGACCCGAGCGGCAGCACGTCCCCGTCGCGTACGCCGGACCGGCCGCCGGCGACAACCGGTACGTCGCCCACGGCCGGCACTCCGACCCGCATCCCGGACCGCGCGTTTTTCACCCTGCCGCCCGCGAACGACACGGGCACCGGGGCGGAGTTCGGCTCGGGGCCGGTGCTGCCCACGTTCTGCGGGGTGACCCCGGGCGAGTCGAACCTGGTGGCCCGCCGGGGCCGGACCATGGCGTTCAAGCTGGCGGGAACGCCGGCGGGGTCCGTGCCGGACGGCAGCTACCGGCACAGCATCACGATCTACCGGGCGGGTCGGGCCGACGACGCGCTGCGGCAGCTCCGGCGGGCCGTCCAGAGCTGTCCCACGCAGCCGGACCCGTACTCGGAGCGACCCACCCACCTGAAGCTCCTGACCGGCGGCCGGTACGGCGACGAGACGGTGCTGATCGAGATCCGCACGCTGGCGCGGGACGTCAACGGCTACCCGACCGGCAACGACGAGGTCCGCCTGATCCGCGCCATCAGGGTCGGCGACGTGGTCACCGTGCTCTGGGAGCAGGGCTGGGAGGGCACCTCGACGGACGTCGCGCAGTTCGACGCGGACAGCCGGCGGGCGACCGACGCGCTGCGGCGGTGGCTGGGCTGACGGCCCGTTTTGCGGCCCCTGGGGTCGGTGCGCTACGGTAGACGAGCCGACGCGGGGTGGAGCAGCTCGGTAGCTCGCTGGGCTCATAACCCAGAGGTCGCAGGTTCAAATCCTGTCCCCGCTACTCGTCCCGAAGGGCCCCGGAGTTCACTCCGGGGCCCTTCGCCGTATAGGGGGGAACCGCCCGCGATCGGGGACCCGGCTGATCTCCACGGCGGAGATGCGATAGGCTGTACGAGCCGACGCGGGGTGGAGCAGCTCGGTAGCTCGCTGGGCTCATAACCCAGAGGTCGCAGGTTCAAATCCTGTCCCCGCTACTCGTCGCGAAAGGCCCCGGAGTTCGCTCCGGGGCCTTTCGCCGTTTCGGTAGCCATTCGCAGGTCAGCAGGGTGGGGCTTGCCAGGCAATTTCTGAGAGACTACTTTCGAAACATGTCTCTCAGAAATCCGGGCGACGCCGGTAACCCCTACGGCGATCTCGAGCTGACCGATCCGAAGGCGATGCGGGCGCTCTCCCACCCGGTCCGGCTGGCCATCCTGGGGCGGCTCCAAGGGCACGGCCCGGCGACGGCCACCGAGCTCTCCGAGCACGTCGGCGCGACGCCCTCGGTCACCAGCTGGCACCTGCGCCACCTGGCCGGCTTCGGCCTGGTCCGGGACAGCGGCACCGGCGGCGACGCGCGGAAACGCTACTGGGCGGCGAGCGCCCGGGGTTTCCGCTTCACGTTCCCCGACGACGCGGAGGGGCAGGCGGCCAGCCAGGTGCTGAGCCGCGCCCTCTTCACCCAGTACGCCGATCTGCCCGCCCGGTGGATGGCCGAGGTCGAGCCGCGGCTGTCGGCGGAGTGGCGCCGTGAGGCGGGACTGTCGAACACCACGGTCCGGTTGACCGTCGACGAACTGGCCGCCGTCAACGCCGCCATCGAACACGTGCTCGCGCCGTACGTCACCCGGGAGCCGGCCGGGCAGCCGGCCGACGTCCGACCCGTGCGGGTCATGCGGTACGTCCTGCCCGAGGCGGAGGAGCAGTGAGCGGCCCGGGGGAGCGGACCGGTTCGCTGCTCCGCGAGCCCGGCTTCCGGTCGTTCTTCCTGGCGCACACCGTCTCGCAGTTCGGCGACCGGATCTCCGAGCTGGCCTTCCCGCTCCTCGCCGTGCTCCTCCTCGACGCCAGCGCGGCCCAGGTGTCGGTGCTGACCGCCCTGATCTGGCTGCCCAACCTCGCCGGGATCTTCATCGGCACCTGGGTGGACCGGCAGCCGAACAAGAAGCGGCTCCTGGTGGCGGCCGACCTGATCCGCGCCGGACTGCTCGTGACGGTGCCGCTCGCCTTCGCCTTCGACGCCGGCACGCTGGCTCAGCTCTACGCGGTGGCCCTGCTCACCGGGGCCGCCTCGGTGCTGTTCAACACCACCTACCCGGCCTTCTTCGTGCTGCTCGTGGACCGGTCGCGCTACCTGCCGGCGAACAGCGCGCTGAGCGCCAGCCGGTCGGTGTCCTTCATCGCCGGTCCGGCCCTCGGCGGTCTGCTGGTCCAGGCGTTGACCGCGCCGATCGCGATCCTGGTGGACGCCGTCTCCTTCCTGCTCTCCGCGGTCGGCGTCGGCCGGGCCCGTACGACCAGGGTGGCCGCCACCGACGACGACGCCGCGACCGGCCGGCTCTGGCAGCGGGCCCGGGAGGGGCTGCGGTTCACCCTCGGCCACCCCGTGCTCCGGGCCGGCCTCGGCTGCGCGACCACGGTCAACTACTTCAGCTTCATCTTCAACGCGCTGCTCGTCTTCTTCGCCAGCCGTACGCTCGGCCTCCCCGCAGGGTTGCTCGGCCTCGCCCTCGGGGTCGGCGCGGCCGGCGGACTGCTGGGCGCGGTGGTGGCGCCCCGGCTGTCCGCCCGGATCGGCGTGGGCCGCAGCATCATGGTGGGCGGGATCGTCTTCCCGGCCTCGGCCGCTCTGGTGGCCGTCGCCGCAGGCCCGCTCTGGGCGCGGGTGGCGCTGGTGGCCGGGGCGGAGTTCCTCTCCGGGGTCGGTGTGATGCTGTTCGACGTCAACCTCAACGCGCTCCAGGCCACGGTCATCCCGGACGGCCTGCGCAGCCGGGTCTCCGGCGCGTTCTCGACGGTCAACTACGGCATCCGGCCGCTCGGCGCGTTGACCGGCGGGGCGCTCGGCAGCTGGCTCGGCCTGCGCCCGACGCTCTGGATAGCGGCGGTCGGGGGGATGCTCTGCGTGCTGTGGCTGCTCCCCTCGCCGATCCCGAAGGTGCGATCCCTGGACCAGCTCGACGACCCCGACCGGGCCGATCTCGCCGTGACCGGGCGGTGAGACGTACCGGGTGCGACGGGCGGTGGCGGCCACCCCGCTCTGCCCGTCGCCGTGCCCGGGTTGCGCCGCTCGACGAGGATGGGGGCATGTCTGCTTGGAACAGGTGGTGGGGACGGCTCGGAGCGGTCCTCGGTGCGGTCGTGCTCTCGGTGTTCGTGCCGGTCGCGGCGTGGGCGTCCACGGGCACCGGCGAGTTGGTGGTGGAGGCCGCCCGACGGCGGTCGCGCGGCGGGGGCGGCTTCCTCGGGCTGCTCTGCTGCCTCGTGGTGGTCGTGGTGATCGTGTTGCTCGTGCTGCGGCTGATGCGGGGCCGCCGCGGCGGTCCGCCGCGCTGACAAACCTCGCGCGACCGGTCGCGGCGATCCCGCGAC
>NZ_JBSGJR010000655.1:0-3510 GCF_053605645.1 Micromonospora sp. NPDC003776 | reverse complement strand
CGGGGGGGGGGGGGGGGCGTGCCGGGGGGGGGGGGGGGGCCGGCGCGCGCCCCCCCCCACCCCGCACCGTCCCGTCCGGTCACCGACTTCCCCAGGAGCTGTCTTGGCCATCACCACCGTCCCGGGCACCACCCGACGATCGGGCCGCCCCGAGCCGCCGTACCCGTCGGGGCCCCGGCGGGCCGGCCTGCGCCGTAAGCTGCGGGACCACCTCACCGGGCACGCGTTCCTGATCGGCGCGGTCCTCTGCTTCGCCGTCTTCTCCTGGTACCCGATGGTCCGCGGCGTCGTGATGAGCTTCCAGCGCACCCGGCGCGGGGAGACCACCTGGGTGGGCTGGGACAACTACGCCCGCATCATCGACGACCCGAGCTTCTGGACGGCGTGGCGGAACACGTTCTACTTCACGGTGCTGGCCCTCGTCCTCGGGTACGCGGTGCCGTTCTTCGTGGCGATCCTGCTCAACGAGTTCCGCCACGCCAAGGGATACCTGCGGATCCTGGTCTACCTGCCGGTGATGCTGCCGCCGGCCTCGGCGCTGTTCCTGTTCAAGTTCTACGCGTACGACCCCAGCGACGCGGGACTGTTCAACGCGATCCTCCGCGCCCTGCACCTGCCGGCCTCGGAGTGGATGCAGTCACCCGGCATGACGATGCCGGCCATGGTGCTCGCCTCGACGTGGATGAACATGGGCGGCGCGGTGCTGATCTACCTGGCGGCGTTGCAGAACATCCCCGGCGAGCTCTACGAGGCGGCCGAGCTCGACGGGGCCGGGATCTGGCGGCGGATCGTCAACGTCACCATCCCGCAGACCCGGCTGATCCTCGCGCTGCTGGCGATGCTGCAGATCGTCGCCACCATGCAGCTCTTCATCGAGCCGCTGATCCTGGCCAACGGCGCCGGCACCGGCGACTCGGCGACCTCGGTCGCGTACCTCATCTATCAGCACGGCTTCTTCCAGAACGACCTCAACGGGGCCGCGGCGCTCGGCGTGATCATGCTCGTGGTGCTGGCCGGCTTCTCCGCCGGTTACCTGCGGCTGACCGCGAAACAGGACTAGGACGGACGAGGAATGGCACAGGACTCCGGGACCCGGACCCTCATCTCCCACGCCCAGCTCAGCCGGGGGCGCGGCAGGGTGATCTACTGGACGCTGCTCACCGTCGTCGTGGTCGGCTTCACGCTGGTCTTCATCGGGCCGCTCTACTGGATGGTCACCGGCGCGCTCAAGTCCGGCCAGGAGATCGCGCAGACCCCACCCTCGCTCTTCCCGAAGGACCCCCAGCCGCAGAACTACGTCGACGCCTGGACCAACCTGAACCTCGCCAAGCTGCTGTTCAACACGTTCTACTACGCGACCGGGGCGGTGCTGTTCCAGCTCGTGCTGGACACCGCGGCGGCGTACTCCCTGTCGAAGCTGCGGCCGGTCTTCGGCAACGCCATCCTCGGCCTGATGCTGGCGACGCTGATGATCCCCGCGATGGTGCTCATCGTCCCGCAGTACGTGACGGTGATCGACCTGCCGATCCTGCACCTCAACCTGCTGGACTCGCCGTTCGCGATCTGGCTGCCCCTGGTCGCCAACGCGTTCAACATCTTCCTGCTGAAGCGGTTCTTCGACTCGATCCCGGAGGACCTGATGGCGGCGGCCCTGGTGGACGGCGCGACGCCGCTGCGCACCCTCTGGTCGATCATCCTGCCGATGTCGCGTCCCATCCTCGGCGTGGTCTCGATCTTCGCCGTGACGGCGGTCTGGAAGGACTTCCTCTGGCCGAAGCTGGTCATGCCGTCGCCCGAGACCCGGACCGTCAGCGTCGGCATCTACGCCTTCTCCGGCGGTACGCCGATGAACGTGGTGATCGCCGCCTCGGTCATCGCGGCGATCCCGACCGTGGTCATCTTCCTGATCTTCCAACGGAACATCATGTCCGGCCTGACCACCGGCAGCCTCAAGGGCTGAGCCCCCGCCGGCAGTACCCCCACGGCGAACGACGACCGTTCGCCCGACACATCAAGGTCCGGCGAACCCGCCGACGTACCGACGCAGAAAGCAGGTGCCCGTGTCCACAGCAGACAACGGTCCGTGGTGGCGTGGAGCGGTGATCTACCAGGTGTACCCACGAAGTTTCGCCGACGGTGACGGGGACGGCGTCGGCGACCTCGCCGGCATCCGCTCCCGCCTGCCCTACCTGTCGGAACTCGGCGTCGACGCGATCTGGTTCAGCCCCTGGTACCCGTCCCCGATGGCCGACGCCGGCTACGACGTGGCCGACTACCGGGACATCGACCCGGTCTTCGGCACCCTCGCCGAAGCGGAGGCGCTGATCGCGGAGGCCCGCGCGCTCGGCATCCGCACCATTGTCGACGTGGTACCCAACCACTGCTCCGCCGCGCACCCCTGGTTCCGGGCCGCCCTCGCCGGCGGGCCGGACGCGCCCGAGCGGGAGCTGTTCTGGTTCCGCCCCGGCCGCGGGCCGGACGGCGGCGAGCGGCCCACCGACTGGGTCGGCGAGTTCGGCGGCCCCACCTGGACCCGGACCGTCGACCCGGACGGCACCCCCGGCGACTGGTACCTGCACCTGTTCGCCCCGGAACAGCCGGACTTCAACTGGGACCACCCCCGGGTGCGGGCCGAGTTCGAGGACATCCTGCGGTTCTGGTTCGACCGGGGGGTCGACGGCATCCGGATCGACTCGGCCGGGCTGCTGGTCAAGGACGGGTCCCTGCCCGAGACCGCCCCCGACCGGCCGCACCCGTTCCGCGACCTGGACGGGGTGCACGAGATCTACCGCGACTGGCGGCGGATCGCCGACGCGTACCCCGGCGACCGGGCGCTGATCGGCGAGGTGTGGCTGCCCGACCGGCAGCGGTTCGCCAACTACCTGCGCCCGGACGAGCTGCACGCCGCCTTCAACTTCGACTTCCTCGGCTGCGCCTGGGACGCCACGGCGCTGCGCGAGAGCATCGACGAGACGCTGCGCGCGCACGCGCCGGTCGGGGCGCCGGCCACCTGGGTGCTCTCCAACCACGACGTCACCCGGCACGTGACCCGCTACGGCCGGGCGGACACCACCTTCAGCTTCGCCGCGAAGCGCGAGGGCATCCCCACCGACCTCGAACTGGGCACCCGCCGGGCCCGCGCCGCCGCGCTGCTCTCCCTCGCGCTGCCCGGCGCGGCGTACGTCTACCAGGGCGAGGAGCTGGGCCTCTGGGAGGTCGAGGACATCCCCTACGAGCTGCGCCAGGACCCGATGTGGGAACGCTCCGGCCGGGTCGACCCAGGCCGGGACGGCTGCCGGGTGCCGCTGCCCTGGACCGGGGACACCCCGCCGTTCGGGTTCAGTCCCGACGGCGCCACGGTTCCGCCCTGGCTGCCCCAGCCGGCCGAGTGGAAGGACCGGACGGTCCGGGCGCAGACCGGCGACCCGCACTCGATGTTGGAGCTCTACCGGGCCGCCATCGCGCTGCGCCGCAGCGAACCGGCGCTCGGCGACGGCACGCTGAGCTGGC
>NZ_JBSGJR010000654.1:0-3517 GCF_053605645.1 Micromonospora sp. NPDC003776 | reverse complement strand
CCGCCGGGTCCGCGTACCGGCCCGGCTGACGACGGCGGGGAGCGGCCGGAGCGGAAGGGCCCACGCCGGCTCCGCAAGGGCGGCCCGGGGCGGCGCCCGGACGACGAGACGGACGAGGCGCCCGAGGAGGAGGTGCCACCGGTTCCGGTACGCCGGTCGCTGGCCCTCACCGTCGCCGGCTTCGCCGCGCTGGTCGGCGTCGGCCTGGTGCTCGGCGCGCAGACCGCCGGCCCGGGGCACCGGCTGCCGTTCGCGGTCATCATCTTCGGCGTCCAGCTGCTCTTCGTGCTCGCCTGGACGATGGCCATCCGCCCGCCCGCGCTGCTGGTGGTCGCGCTGGTCAGTGCCACGGTGGCCGGCATCGCCGACGCCGCGGCGGTGCAGTCGGAGATCGCCGGGCTGGCCCCCCTCGGGTACGCCGCGGCGGCCGGATTCGTGCTCGGCGTGCTCGGTCAGCTCGTCCGCCGGGTGGACCGGGTCCGGGTGACCGACTCGCTCGGCAGCACCCTGCTGATCGTGGTGGGTGTGGTCGCGTTCGCCACCCTGATCGTGCTGAGCCGGATCCCGAAGGGCACCCAGGCGATCACCGTCTGCCTCACCGCCACCGGCGTCGCCCTGCTGGTGGCCCGGCTCACCGACGCGGTGGCTCCGTGGCCCCGGCTCGCCCCGCAGGTGCCCCGGGGCGCCGCCGGGGTGGTCGTCGGCGCCATGCTCGGCACGCTGACCAGCGCGGTCCTCGGCAGCTACCTGGTCGGATTCACGCCGACCAGCGCCGCCCTGGTCGGCCTGGTCACCGCCGCCACCGCCGTGCTGGCCGACCTGGCCGTCGGGTACGCCGAGGCGGGCCGACTGATGGCCGGCGAGCCGCCGACCATGTGGATCGCCCGGCACCTGCAGGGCCCGCTGGGCGGGTTCGCGCTCGCCGCGCCGGCCGCGTACGTCATGTGCGTGCTCTTCCTCTGAGTGCACGGTTGGGGAATCGGCACCTCGGGTAAGTACGGTTGCGCCGCCGGACGGCGCCGGGCCACCGGGCCCGGGCGCCCGACGGCGACCCGACCGTGAGGACCGTGCGCCGCGCCGCGGCGTCCGGCAGGACGACAGGAGGCGGCGTGGCAGAGGCCCCGGCGTACGAGGAGCGGCCCCGGCGACGCGGCCGCAGGGTGCTGACCGGTTTCGTGGTCCTGCTGCTGGTCCTGGCGGGGTTGCTAATGGTCGCCGACCGGCTGGCGGCCGGGGCGGCCGAGCGGGCCATCGCCGACCAGGTCAAGCAGGAGGTCGCCAAGCAGGACGCGACCTCGGCCCCGCCCAAGGTCGACGTGGCCGGCTTCCCGTTCCTCACCCAGGTGCTGGCCGGGAAGTACCAGCACATCTCGATCGTGCTCACCGACGTGAAGGGCAAGGTGCAGGGCGACGCGGTCGACGTGCCCCGGCTCGACGTGGACGCCCGCAACGTGAAGGCGTCCCTGGACACCCTCCGTACCCGGCGGGGGGACGTGACCGCCGAGACGGTCGACGGGCGCGGCACGGTCACCTACGACAGCCTGGCCAAGCTGCTGGACCGGCCGGGGCTGAAGCTGGGCGAGCGGAACGGCAAGCTCGCCGTCACCGCGCCGGTGGACGTCCTGGGCGTCAAGCTCACCGTGAACGGCACCGCCGACGTCACCGTGGCCAACGGCAAGGTGGCGCTGCGCTTCAACGACCTGACCGCCGAGGGCCTGCCCAACCTGCCGCTGGCCCGACAGGTGCTGACCAACTACGCCAAGGGCATCTCGGTCGACGTGCCCCTGCCGGAGCTGCCGTTCCACCTCAACATCCGCAAGGTGGAACCGAAGCCGGAGGGACTGGTCGTCACCGCGGACGCGAAGAACGTGCCGATCAATTCGGTCAGCTGAGGCGAGACCTGCGCACGGCCCGGCCGACGGCCGGGCCGTCGGCGTCTCCGGGCCGCCCGGGCGTCCCGGATGCTGGTCGGGCCGGTGGCTTCGGGCGGAGCGGCTGGTAGTCTCCCATCTCATGGGGACGCTCCTCACCAAACGGCGCGCGGTCGACCTGTGCCGCGTGGCCACCTGCCTGTGTCGCCCCGTCATCTGACGGCGGGGCTGTCCTCGGCCGCCTAGGCGGCCACCGGCACGCAGGGTCCGCGTACCCTCCGGTGTCTCCCCTGATCGCCCGGCAGCGGCGCCGTCGCACGTACCCGTGATCCGTTCCTAGCTCTGGGTCCCGCGCGTGGTGCGACAATCATCAACTTCGATCTCCGCGCGCAGGCTCACCATCCATCCTCACCAGGGAGTGATCTGATGAGTCGCGACACCGCACTCGTCTCGGCCGAATGGGCCGAGAAGAACATCGACGCCCCGGGCGTCGTCTTCGTCGAGGTCGACGAGGACACCTCGGCCTACGACACCGGCCACATCGCCGGCGCGATCAAGCTGGACTGGCGGACCGACCTCCAGGACCCGGTGCGCCGGGACTTCGTCAACAAGGCCCAGTTCGAGGCGCTGCTCTCCGAGCGGGGCATCGCCAACGACGACACCGTGATCCTCTACGGCGGCAACAACAACTGGTTCGCCGCGTACGCGTACTGGTACTTCAAGCTCTACGGGCACCGCGACGTGAAGCTGCTCGACGGCGGCCGCAAGAAGTGGGAGCTGGACGCCCGTCCGCTGGTCACGGACGCGGTGACCCGCCCGGCGACGCAGTACGTCGCGCAGGAGCCGGACACCTCGATCCGCGCCTTCCGGGACGAGGTCGTGGCCGCGATCGGCACCAAGAACCTGGTCGACGTGCGCAGCCCCGACGAGTACGCCGGCCGGCTGCTCGCCCCCGCCCACCTGCCGCAGGAGCAGGCCCAGCGGGCCGGCCACGTGCCCACCGCGATCAGCGTCCCGTGGTCGAAGGCGGCCAACGAGGACGGCACCTTCAAGTCCGACGACGAGCTGCGCAAGATCTACGCCGACGCCGGGCTGGACGACAGCCGCGAGACCATCGCGTACTGCCGGATCGGTGAGCGCTCCTCGCACACCTGGTTCGTCCTCCAGGAGCTGCTCGGCCACCGGAACGTGAAGAACTACGACGGATCCTGGACCGAGTACGGCTCGCTGGTCGGCGTGCCGGTGGCGCTCGGCGACGAGCCCGGGGAGGCCTGATCATCATGACTGCTCCCACCGCCGCCGGTTGCGCCGCTCCCGACCAGGCCGCCCCGCTGCCCGCCAGCCTGGACCTGGAGAAGGAGACCGTGATCACGGGGCTGGTCAAGGCCGAGTCCGGGGAGACCGTCCCCGGCGCCTACGTCCGGTTGCTCGACTCCACCGGCGAGTTCACCGCCGAGGTGGTGACCTCTCCGGCCGGCCAGTTCCGGTTCTTCGCCGCGCCGGGTGACTGGACCCTGCGGGCGCTCTCCCGGCACGGCAACGGCGACACCGCCGTCACCGCCGCCCGCGGGATCAACGAGGTGACCGTCACGGTCGCCGCCTGACCCACGCTCTGACGGCCGTGGCCCGCCGCCCCACCCCGGGGC
>NZ_JBSGJR010000653.1:0-3523 GCF_053605645.1 Micromonospora sp. NPDC003776 | reverse complement strand
GTGGCGCGGCTGATCGCGCGGGGACGGGGGCCGGCCGGGCGGGTGGTGGCACTCGGCCCGACCGTGCTGCTGCCGGCGGGCGCCGCGCTGGTGGTGCTGACCGCCGACCTGTCCGGGATGAGCAAGGCCGAGGTGGAGCGGATCTGGTTGCCGTTCGTGGTCTGGCTGCTGGTGGCCGCCGCGCACCTGCCGGCGCCGGCCCGCCGCTGGTGGCTGGCGGGGCAGGCCCTCACCGCCCTCGCCGTCAACCACCTGCTCTTCACCGTCTCCTGAAGGCGTCGCCGCGTGCCGACCGCAGGCGGCAACGTCGGGTAAGTTGCTGCCTCGGCGTGGCGGGAGACCGCAGTTTCGGGGAAGTTGCCGCGAGCGCGGGCGAGACGTGGGGGCGTTTATGGCGAAGCGGGTCGGGGTTGGCCTCGTGGTGGCGCTGCTGGGGCTGGGCGTCGGGGGCTGTGGCGACCTGGGCGACGCCATCTCGGGGGGCCTGTCCGCCCGGGACTGCCACCCGGACCCGAAGACCGTCGCCGCGCTGCGCCGGGAGCCGGTGCTGACGCGGACGCCACCCGGGGCCACGCTCGGTTCGGTGGCCGAGACCGTCAGCTGCGGTTGGGACAGCGCCGGCAGCCCACCCCAGCTCGGCATTGTCGAGCGCGAGGTTACCGGGGCCGGAGCCTCCGACGAGGTGACGCGGTTCTACGCGGACCTGGCCCGCTCCGGCGGCTGGAAGGAATACGACCAGGCCACTCGGAACGAGGCATTCGGCCCGGACAACCACGTCTTCGACGCCTCGAAGGCGGACGGGACCCACTGCACGTGGGGCCTCCAGGTGCTCAGCACCGCCACCGGGACCTACCAGGTGCAGATCACCTACACGCCCCGCGACCTCCGGCCCACCTGCATCTGACCCCCGGCTGATCCGGGCCTGCCAGCCGCGCTCAGGCGACCAGGGCGGCGGGTTCACGCAGCGGGTCGGTGGCGAAGGCGGTCACGCCGTCGACGAAGCCGACCCGGGCGGTGTAGCCCAGCAGCTCCCGGGCCCGGGCCGGATCGGCCACCACGTGCCGGACGTCGGCCGCCCGCGCCCCACCCACCACCTCCGGCGCCGGGCCGCCCATCGCCTCGGCCAGCGCCACTGCGAGATCACCGACGGTGTGCGGCTGGCCGGAGCAGACGTTGACCGGGACCAGGCCGTCCGGGGTGGGCGCGGTGAGCGCCAGCAGGTTGGCCCGGGCCACGTCGGTGACGTGCACGAAGTCGCGCCGCTGCCGGCCGTCCTCGTACACCCTGGGTGGGCGGCCGTCGGCGAGCGCCGACCGGAACAGCGAGGCGACCCCGGCGTACGGGGTGTCGCGGGGCATCCGCGGCCCGTAGACGTTGTGGTAGCGCAGCGCCCACACCCCGCCCCCGGTCTGCCGGGCCCAGGCCGCGGCGTAGTGCTCCTGGGCGAGCTTGCTGGCCGCGTACGTGCTGCGCGGCTCCAGCGGGGCGTCCTCGGGGACCAGCGCGGGGGCCAGGGTGCCGGCGCACTCTGGGCACGTCGGGTCGTACCGGCCGGCGGCGAGATCGGCGGCGCGGCGCGGCGCGGGCCGGACCACGCCGTGTCGGGCGCAGGTGTAGCGCCCCTCGCCGTAGACCACCATCGAGCTGGCGAGCACCAGCCGGGACACCCCGGCCCGGTGCATCGCGGCGAGCAGCACCGCCGTGCCGTGGTCGTTGTGGCCGGCGTAGTCGGGGGCGTCGGACGGGTCCAGCCCGTGCCCCACCATCGCCGCCTGGTGGCAGACCGCGTCCACGCCGGACAGCAGGCGGTTCAGCAGTCCGGCGTCGCGGACGTCGCCGACCACCGGCTCGTGCCGCCGGGACCACTCGGGCAGGGTGCCGCCGTGCGCCTGCGGCAGCAGGGCGTCCAGGCAGACCGCCTCGTGTCCCTCGGCGACCAGCAGGTCGGCGATCTGCGATCCGATGAATCCGGCGGCGCCGGTGACCAGTACCCGCATGCGCCCACGCTAGGGCACCGCGGGGGCCGGGCCGGGCGGTTCTCGGTGGACGTCAGCGGTTCGTAAGAGCCCGGTGATGAGAAGGGCTGAACCGCCGCCCTCGAACATCGACAATTGTGCCAAATGCGCGGAGGTCACGGACGGTCGATCAGCTCGCCGACGTACCGGGTGGCGGCCAGCACCTCGGGGTCGCCGGTGCGGTCGTACGACTCGACGGCCGTGTCGGCGAACTTCAGCACGTGCTCGTCGCCGTGCTCGGCGGCCCGCTGGAGCGCATCCTCCCGGGTCGGCGGGGGACCGCGCCGGACGATCTCCGCGGGCGGAGCCGGCCGGGCTGGGGCGTACGTCGCGACGACTGCCGCCACGGCTGCCCAGGCCGCCGCAAGGCTCGGCAGCCACTGTTCGGCCGGCAGGACCGGGAGCACGTGACGCACGGCGTTGGGCGCGGTAGCGGCGTGCACCAGGAGGACCGGCGAGCCGTGGCCGAACCCGAGGTACGCCTTGGCGGCGCTGTCGACGAGCGACTCCAGCCGCTCCGGGACCTCCTCGGCGGACGCGGCGGGTGCCAGCGCGCGCAGGCTCGGGGTCCAGCCCGGGCTGCGCTCCAGCCGGTCGAGCCGGTGGGCGATGAAGCCGCTCTGATCCGCGAGCCGGGTGACGGCTGACAGGGCCTCGCCCGGCGTGCGGGTACCCGCTGGCGGGACCACCCCGGCCAGCTCGCGGTAGCGCGCCGCCCAGAACGCCAGCCCGTGCGCCAGCTCGTCGAGGGCCTGGCGGGCGGGGACGCCAGCGGTGCCGCGCAGCGTACGAACCGCGTGGCTGACCCGGATCACGCCGTGGGTCGAGCCGGCCACGATGCCCGGCAGCAGTCGCGGCCACCATTCGGCGAGCACCTCCTGCCACGGGCGCCCGGTCAGCTCGTGCCGGAAGTACGCGGCCCAGTCGGGCAGCCGTCGCGCCTGACCCAGCGCCGCCGCCCACTCGCCGGGCCGGATGGCCAGGCTCGTGCCGGGCAGCTCCGCCAGGCGGCGTACGTAGCGATCGAGCCAGCCCTCGACGTCGATGTCGAGCCCCCGCCGGACCATGACCTCTACGGCCATGGGGCCGTGGTTGGTCAACCCGTGGTTGCCCTCTTCGTCGCCGGCGAACTCCGGCCCGTACGCGTGCAGCCGTTCGTAGGCCGCGGGCAGCGCCTCGATCATCGATTCGTGCGTCATGGTGGCCACCTCAGCGGGCTGCGGCGGTGTTGATCAGGGTGCGCATCTTCGATGTCCTCTCCGTCGTCCGGCTGGTGGTGTCCAGCATCGGACGGCTCCGGTGACACGGCGACGATTAGGCTGGGGCCTAATCGGAGGCTGGCCGCGTGATTCATCTGCACTTCACGGCAATGGACCTGACCCGCGTGCGTTTCGCCGTCGCGCCCCTGACCGAGACCGTCGCCAGCCTGCGCGCCCTCGCCGCCGGCCGGCACGGGCCGCACCTGCACCGTCCGTGGATCGACCGGTTGGCCGAGCGAGCGGGCCGCC
>NZ_JBSGJR010000652.1:0-3546 GCF_053605645.1 Micromonospora sp. NPDC003776 | reverse complement strand
GCCACGGGTACGCGCGCAGCGCCAGCAGCGCCGCGGCGACCGCCAGCAGCACCGGCACCGACACCAGCAGCGGGTCCACCGTCCCGTCGAGGGTGAGCCCCCGCCGTCGCAGCAGGAACGCCCCGAGCACCGCCACCGCGAGCACGGTGGCCTCGACGGTGAGCCGGACCGTGGTGGCCCGGGCGGTGGTCAGGTCGGCCCGGCCGGTGCCGCCCCGGCCGGCGGTGAGCGCGGTGACCGGCGGCAGCAGCGTGGCCAGCACCGCGGCGAGCACCACCCAGCGCGGGTCGGCCTCGTTGCCGGGCAACAGCCCCCCGAGCAGCCAGCCGGCGGCGGCCGCCAGGGGCAGCACCAGCGCCGACTCGGTGAGCCCGCGGCGCAGTACCGCGCCGGTGGAGCCGCCCCGGGCGCGCAGCAGCCGGTACTCGGCCCGGCGGCGGCGCGCGGCGAGCCGGGCGGCGAGCAGGGTCAGGCCGGCCAGGGTGGCGAGCAGTCCGGCCGCGATGACGGCGAGCAGCGTACGGGCGGCGGCGAGCGACTCGGCGAAGCGTCGCAGCGGGATGTCGACGCCCTGGGTGAAGGAGAGTCCGGCCGGACGGGACCGCTCCATCACGGCCAGGCCCTCGACCGTGGCGGTCAGGTGCTCGGCGTCGACCCGGTCCGGGGCGACCCGGTAGCGCCACGAGAACCCGATCGGCCACTCGACGGACGCCATCGCCGCGAAGCCGGGCGCCGCGGTCACCCCGACCAGCAGGTACGGGTCGCCGTCCCCCTCGGGCTCGGTGAGCCGCAGCATGCTGGGCAGCTCGTCCCAGATCCCGCCGTGCGGGTCGACCGGCTTGAACACCCCGACCAGGACCAGTTTCCGGGTGACGACCGGGTTGTTGTCCTGGTCCAGGACGGCGATCCGGTACCGGCTGCCGACGCGCAGCCCGAGCGGCCCCGCGACGGTGTCGGCGAGCGCGAACTCCACCGACTTGTCCGCGGTGACCCCGGCCTCCGGCCAGCGGCCCTCGACCAGGGTGGCCGCGTCCCGGATGCCGTCCATGACCCGCAGGCTCAGGTCCAGCAGTCCCTGCTCCGGGCGGACGTCGCCGCCGGTGAGCCGGCCGAAGGCGGTGCGCGCGGTGTACCAGCGTTCGCCCACCGCCGCCCGGACCGCCGGCGGCATCCGCTCCTGGAGGGCGTCCAGCTCGCCCGCCCGGGCCGCCGCCGCGTTGCCGCCGATCTGGGGCAACGGCGAATCGGGGGCGGCGTAGGTGATGTCCCGGCGGGCCACCGGCTGGCCGGCCACGTACTCGCGCAGCCCCTGCCCGGTGAGGCGGTCGGCGACCCGCGGCACGCCGGTGATCAACAGCGCGGTGACCAGGGTCAGGACGGCGAGGAGCAGGAAGTGCCCCCCGTACGCCCGGACCCGCCGCAGAGCCGCGAACAGGCTCATCGTTCTCCCCCGATCCGGAGCTGCACCGCGGCCACCCGCTGGCGGAGGCCGGTGGTGATGACGGCGCTGAACAGCAGGGCGACCGCCAGCAACCCGAGCGCGGTCGCCCCGACCGGTGTCCAGGGCAGGGTGAAGGCCGCGTCCGGCACCGGTCGGCCGGCGGCCTGGGTGAGGATCACCAGCGGCACCATGGTGGCCGCGACGCCCGCGCCGACCAGCAGGCCGACGCCGACCCCGATGCCGGCGAGGAAGGCCTGCTCGGCCAGGAGCGCCCGGGCCAGCAGGCGCGGGGTGGCGCCCTGCGTGTGCAGCACGGCGAACTCCGTCATCCGGTGCCGGGCGGTGGCCCAGACGTCGACCGCGAGGCCGACCAGGGCGAGCAGCACCGAGCCGAGGGCGGCGGCGAGCAGCCCGGTCCGGGCGCCGCGCCAGTACGGATCCCGGGCGGCCTCCGCCTCGACCTGACGCCGGTCGAGCAGGGTGGTGCCGGGCAGATCGGCCAGGGCGGCCGCCGCAGCGCGGTGCTCCGCGGTGTCGGTACGCACCCACCACTCGGCCATCGACCGGACGGTGCCCTGCTGACGCAGCAGCAGGTCGGTGGCGGCGGGCAGGTCCAGCAGGAGGCCGTCGCCGGCGGTGCCGGGCACCGCCTTCACCTGGCCGACCACCTTGACCGGCAGCGTCACCCCGGACAGCGAGACCGACACCGTCTCGCCGGTGTGCAGGTTCAACGCCGCCGCCACGCCGGGCGTGACGAGGGCCGGCACCGGTGGGTCGTCCCCGACGGGCACCACGGCGAACCGGGCCGCGGGCTGCCGGCTGTACTCGCGCAGGCCCGCCGGCAGCTCGACCTTCAGGGTGCCGTCGACGACGCCCCCGGCCGCCGTGGCCCCGCCCTTCGGCCCCTGGCTGTCGGTGACCCGCCAGCGGCCGTCGAACGGCAGCGGCAACGCGGAACCGGCGGCGTCGGTGAGCCGCAGCCGGTCGATCCGCAGCCGGTAGCTGACCCCGACCGCTTCGCCGCCGTCGGCCTCGAACCCGGCCAGCCGCAGCGGGGCGCCACCCGTCGCGGGCAGCGGCACCGAGAACGACACCGGCCGGCCGGCACCGCCCCCCGTCGCGAGCGGCAGCCGCCAGGCGGACCCACCGTCGGTGGTGAGCAGCGCGTTCACGGCCACCTGCGGGGTCGTGAACGGCGTCTCGACCGGGGTGCGGACGGTGCCGGAGAGGGTGTGCGCGCCGGCCGGGAGGACGATCCCGGCGGCGGTGGGCCGCTGTCCGGCCAGCCGGTCGAGCAGCGCGGCGGTGGACGCCCCGCCGTCGGCGTCGTCCAGCCGGAGCATCCCGGTGGCCGCCGCCGCGTCGAGGCTCACGACGGTGGCGGGCCGGGAGTCCCGGCCGACCCGGATCTCGTCCCGCCAGGCCGGCAGCGCCCGGTCCACCCCGGCCGTCGCGGCCAACGCGCCCGCGCGGTCGGTGGGGGCGGCGCCGTTGCGCTCGGTCAGCCGCAGGTCGGCGCCGACCGTGTGCTGGGCCTGGTCCCGCTGCGACCGTTCCCAGGAGGCGACGAGCGACCAGGCGAGGGTGCTGGCGCCGACGGCGAGGGCGAGCAGCAGCACCGGGCCGGCGTGCGGCCGCCGACCGGCCTGCCACATGCCGAACATGGTGGCGGTCCACGGCCGGCGGTCGACGAAGCGTTCGGCGAACCGGGTCGTCGGGGGCAGCACCCGCAGGGCGAGGACGGCTCCGGCGAGCACGCCGAGGGTGGGCGCGGCGGCGAGCAGCGGGTCGATGCCGAGCTGGCCGCCCGCCCCCGCGAGCGGCGACGAGTACTGGCGCAGCTGGGTCCAGGCGAGCACCGCGAGGGCGACCAGGGCGAGGTCGACGCTGGCCCGCTGCACGGCCGCGGCCCGGGTGGGGCGGGACCGGGCCGCCATGTCGGCCACGTAGGTGCCGGCCCGGCGCAGCGCCGGCAGCACCATGGCGAGCAGGCAGCCGATCGCGGCGGCGCCGCGGCGATGGCCACGATGCCGAGCACCATCACCAGGTGGGCAGCGCCGATACTGCGGCCGAGCGCCGCCGGGTTCGACGACATAGCGACGGCC
>NZ_JBSGJR010000651.1:0-3549 GCF_053605645.1 Micromonospora sp. NPDC003776 | reverse complement strand
GGCAGCGGTGCCGTCGGGTCGGCCGCCAGCAGCCGGCGGAAGCCGTCGGCGTACGCGTCCACCCGGTCGGCGGCCACGTGCCGGTGGTCGTACTGGACGGTGAGGGCGAGCCGGCCGGTGTCGGCGTCCAGTTCGGCGTCGACGGCGAGGCTGAACGCCACGTCCACGGTGACCCCCCGGCTGTCCACGATGCGGCTGCCGCCCTCGGCCGGTCCGCTCGGGAAGTGGGTCCAGTTGAAGAAGTGGTCGAAGCGGGGGCCGGCCCCGCCGGCGCGGACGATCTCGGCGAGCGGGAACCGGTGGTGCCCCATCAGCTCCCGCTCGGCCCGCCACACCTCGGCGGCCAGCTCGGCCACGGGCCGGGTGCCCAGCGCGACGCCGACCGGCAGGGTGTTGAGGAAGAGCCCGAGGGTGACGTCGCTGCCGTCCCCCTCCGGCCGGCCGCCGACGACCAGGCCGCTGACCACCTCGTCCCGGCCGGACAGCTCGCCGATCAGCCGCAGGTGGAGGGCGAGCAGCCAGGACTTGACCGGCACCCCCGCGGCGCGGGCCGCCGCGGTGACCGCGTCGGTGGTGCCCGCCCGCAGCGGCACCCGCTGGGTCGTGGTGGTCCGCGGGTCGGGTCCGCCGAGCAGCAACGGCGGCACCGCGCCGGGGCCGTCCAGCCAGAACCGGCGGGTGGCCGGGTCGGCCAGGGCACGCCGCTCGGCCGCCACGTACTCGCCGAACGGCAGGCCCGGGCGGGCCGGGCGGGCGGTGCCGGCCCGCTCCCGGTCGTACCCGGCGAGCAGGTCGGCCAGGAACAGGTGCAGGCTCCAGCCGTCGAGGATGCCGTGGTACTCGGCGACGATCAGCGTGAACGCCTCGGCGTCCTCCCGGACGGCGCGCAGCCGCAGCAGCGGCGGGCGGGCCCAGTCGAAGGGGCGTACCCGCTCCTGCGCGACGAGGTCGTCGATCCGGGCCCGGCGGGTCTGCGGGTCGGCGTCGGCCAGGTCGGTGACCGGCACCTCGACCGGCACGTCCGCGTGCACGAGCTGCAGCGGCTCCGAGTACGCGCCGAGCGAGAACCCGGTCCGCAGCACCGGATGGGCGGCGACCAGGCCGGCCAGCGCGCGGCGCAGCGCCGCCGGGTCCAGCGGCGCGGCGATCCGGTGTGCGGTGACGTTGTGGTACATCGCCGGGTCGCCGGTCAGCTCGCAGTGGTAGACCATGCCCTGCTGCAGGGCCGTCATGGGGTACGCGTCGGCGAGCCCGGCGGGCAGCAGCGCCCGGTCGGCGGCGGCGACCAGCGCGAACCGCCCGTCCTGCGGGGCTTCGGCGGCCGGCGGGGCGCCGTCGAGGGTGATCTCCCCGTGCGCGACCAGCTCCCGGATCGACTGGTGGGTGAAGATGTCGGCCAGCCGGAAGGACAACCCCCGCTTGTTCGCCGCGACCTGCATCTGGATGCTCCGGATGGAGTCGCCGCCGAGGGCGAAGAAGCTCTCCGTCACGCCGACCGTCGGCACCCCGAGGATCTCCTGCCACGCCTCGACCAGGATCTCCTCGGCCCGGTTGGCCGGCGCCACCGCCGCCCGGTCACGGGGCCGGTCGAGCCGGGGCGCGGGCAGCGCCGCCCGGTCGAGCTTGCCGTTGCGGGTCAGCGGCAGCTCGTCGAGGAGCACCACCGCGGCCGGCACCAGATGGGCCGGGAGCCGGTCGGCGAGCCAACCGGTCAGCCGCTCGTCCAGCGGACCGGCCGCCGGCCCGGCCGGGACGGCCACCGCGGGACGCGGGTCGGCGGCGTACTCCGGGCGGACGGCGTGCAGGGTGTGCCGGTCGGTGCCGGCGAGCAGGTCGTCCTGGCGGGTCACCACGTCGAAGCCCTTGCCCTCGAAGAACGCGACCAGTTCGGCTAGCCGGCCCGCGGTCTCGGTGCCGGCCGCGTCGTGCACCTCCATGGCCACCTGCGCGATCAGCGGCCAGTGCCGGTCGGCGAGCCCGGCGAGCACGTCCGCCTCGGCGCGCTGCACATCGATCTTCAACAGGTCGATCCGCTCCGGGGCCAGCTCGTCCAGGACGGCCGACAGTGGCCGGACCGGCACGGTGAGCTCCCGGCCGGCGAAGCGCTCGGCGAGCAGCTCGTCGACCCGGTCGAGCAGGACGTCCCGCTCGTCCGCACCGGCGTCCCGCTCGTTGGCGAGGTACCGCTTGATCACGGCCACCTCGGCGTCCGGGTCGGCGTACGCGGCGTGGCCGGACATCATCGAGTAGCCCGGGTAGTAGGTGAAGGAGACCTCGCCGGCCGCCCGGGACAACCCGAACCCGTGCACGCTGGCCGGTACGCCGAACTCGGCGACATTGCGCCGCAGCAGGTCGGCCACCGACGGCACCGGCTCGAACGCGTGGATCGTCGCGTCCGGACAGACGGCGTGGACGAACAGCGAGAACATGCCGATGTTGGCGCCCACGTCGAGGACGGTCGCCCCGGGCCGCAGCACGATGCCGTCGCGCAGGTAGACCCGCTCGACGAAGATCTCGTCGTACAGGTAGCGGGTCTCGTGCGGGTTGACCCCGGCGATCCGGGTGACGTCCACGGCGGGGGCCGCGCCGCCCGGCCGGACGTACGCGACGAGCCGGTCGCCGTGCCCGTCGTCGTCCCGCGCCACCACGGCGGCGTCGGCCACCTCCGGGTGCCCCCGCAGCACCGCGGCGACCTCGCCCGGCTCCACCCGGAACCCGTGGATCTTGACCTGGTCGTCGAGCCGGCCCAGGTAGCGCAGCCGCCGGTCGGCGTCGAAGCGGACCCGGTCGCCGGTGCGGTACACCCGCTCGGTGCGGCCGGACGGCAGGGCCACGGTCACGAACCGCAGCGCGGTGGCCTCCGGGTCCCCCCGGTAGCCGTCGGCGAGCTGCGGCCCGCTAACGCAGAGCTCCCCGGCCACGCCGGGCGGCACCGGCCGCAGGTGCTCGTCGAGCACCCAGACCGCGACGCCGGGCAGCGGCCGGCCGATGCTCGGGGCGTCCCCGGCGCGGATCTCCGCGGCGCTGGTGTCCACGGTGCACTCGGTCGGGCCGTACAGGTTGACCGCGCGGACGCCGGGCAGCGCCGCCACCTCCTCCCACAGCTCCGGCCCGACGGCCTCCCCGCCGAGCAGCAGCAGTCCGGGCAGCCGGGTGTCACCGGCCCCGGCGAGCAGGATGCGCAGCTGGGAGGGGGTCAGGTCGAGCACGTCGACGCCGTGGTCGGTCAGCGCGGCGGCGAGGGCCGCGCCGTCCCGGCGGACCTCCTCAGGCACCAGGTACAGGCTGCGGCCGTGACCGAGCTGCACGAGCTGCTTCACCGAGGCGTCGAAGGTGAGCGGGGCGTTCACCGCCACCCGCAGCCCCGGGCGGCTGCCCACGTACACGGTCCGTTCCAGGGCGTCGGCCAGGTGCGCGGCGGCGCCGTGCGACACCTGGACGGGGCGGGGCGTGCCGGTGGAACCGGACGTGAAGATCACGTACGCGGGGTCGGCCGGGTCCGGCGCTGTGGCCGGCGGCGCACCGCCCGCCGCAACCAGGTCGTCGACC
>NZ_JBSGJR010000650.1:0-3553 GCF_053605645.1 Micromonospora sp. NPDC003776 | reverse complement strand
TCAGCAGCGCGAGACCACCCTCGCCGAGCTCTCGGCGGCCACCGGCATCTCGGTGAGCACCCTGTCCCGGCTGGAGTCCGGCGCCCGCCGGCCCACCCTGGAGCTGCTGCTGCCGCTCGCGCGGGCGCACGGCGTCACCCTGGACGAGCTAGTCGACGCCCCGCCGACCGGGGACCCGCGGGTGCACCTGCGTCCGGTAACCCGGCACGGGATGACCATGCTGCCGCTGACCCGCCGGGCCGGCGGCATCCAGGCGTACAAGCTGGTGCTGCCGGGCGGCGGCCGCCGTAGCGAGCCGGACCCGCAGACCCACGAGGGCTACGAGTGGCTGTACGTGCTCAACGGGCGGCTGCGGGTCGTCCTCGGGGAGCACGACCTGGTGCTCTCCCCCGGCGAGGCAGCCGAGTTCGACACCCGGGTACCGCACTGGTTCGGCGCCGCCGACGCGGAACCGGTGGAACTCCTCAGCCTCTTCGGCCGGCAGGGCGAGCGCGCGCACCTGCGGGCCCGCCCCCGTACGCCGGACGGCCCGGCCGGCGACTGAGGTCCGCCCCCGCGGGCCACGTCGGCGGGCGCGCTGCGATCTTGGACAGTTCCCGTCCAGCAGGAACGCCAACTGTCCAAGATCGCGAGCGGCCAGCCACCGGAGGCGGGTCAGCGGCCGAGGGCGGTGGCCATGCGGTGCACGGCCTCCCGGATGTTCTCCGGGGCGGTGGCCAGGTTCAGCCGGGCGTGGCCGGTGCCGCCGGTGCCGAAGTCGGGGCCGGGGTTCAGCGCCACCCGACCGCGGTCGAGGAACACCGCGGCCGGATCGTCGCCCACCGGCAGCGCCCGGCAGTCGAGCCAGGCGAGGTAGGTGCCCTCCGGCGGTCGGTAGCCGAGGTCGGGGAGCCGCTCGGCGAGCAGGTCGCCGAGCAGCCGGCGGTTGTGGTCCAGGCCGGCCAGCAACCGGTCCAGCCAGCCGACCCCCTCGGTGAGGGCGGCGGCGTGCGCCAGGATTCCGAGGTGGCTGGGACCGTGGCCGACCTCCTCCGGCATCCGACGTAGCGTCCCGGCCGCCGCTGGACCGGCCACCGCCAGCGCGGCCTTGAGGCCGGCGAGGTTCCACGCCTTCGACGCGGACACCAGGGCGAAGCCGTCCTCGCCGCCGGGCACGGTCAGGTAGGGCACGAACTCGACGCCCGGGTAGACCAGCGGGGCGTGGATCTCGTCGACCACCACTCCCACCCCGTGCCGGGCGGCCAGTTCGGCCACCTCGGTCAACTCCTGCCGGGTGTGCACCGTTCCGGTGGGGTTGTGCGGGCTGCACAGCAGGTACGCGGCCCGGCGCCCGCCGGCGGTCGCCGTACGGAAGGCCGCGCGCAGCGCGTCCGGGTCGAGCCGGCCGTCGGGACCCAGCGGCGCCTCGACGATCCGCCGGCCGAGATGCCCGACGAACATGAAGAACGGCGGGTACACGGGCGGGTTCAGGATCACCGCGTCCCCGTCGTCGGTGAGCAGCTTCAGCACCTCGACGATGCCGAGCATGACGTCCGGCACCATGGCGGTGTGCTCCGGGCGGACCGGCCAGCCCCAGCGCCGGCCGGCGAAGTCGGCGAAGGCCTCCGCGTAGACGGGGCCGTGCGGGTACCCGGTGTCGCCGCGCGCGATCGCCTCGGTCAGGGTGCGGACCACCGGCTCCGCGGGCGGCACGTCCATCTCCGCGACGAACATCGGCAGGACGTCCGCCGGATAGCGGCGCCACTTCTCGCTGGTACGCCGGCGCAGCTCGGCGAGGGGTGGCCAGGGCAGCGGGTCGATCATGACGAGCACCCTAACCCGCGCCGGCGGCAACATATCGGCAACCACCTATTGACAAACATTGTTGCCAATTGGAGCCTGTGAGAGCGCTCTCTCCCGTCCCCGTCCCCGCCGAGGTGTCGCCATGCGTCTCCGAAGAAAGCTGCTCGCCGCCGCGTCCGCCCTGCTCGCCACGCTCGCAGGCACCGTCACCGCCACCCCCGCCCGGGCGGTCGGGCCGGCCCTGCTGCCGGTCACCGTCACCAACACGACCGGCCGCGCCGACCCGGTCTACCTGTACGTCATCGGCGTCCAACTGGCCACCGGCCGGCTCGGCTACGTCACCTCCGGCGGCGCCTTCGTGCCGTGGACCGGCGGGCAGATCCCGCCGTCGCCCGCCCCCGACGCCGCCATCCCCGGCCCCGGCAACGGCGGCAGCACCACGATCCAGTTTCCGCGCGGCTTCTCCGGCCGGGTCTACTTCGCTCTCGGGCAGAAGCTGAAGTTCTTCCTCACCCCGGACGGGCTGGTGCAGCCCGCCCCGTGGGCGGCCGGCGACGCCAACCGGGACATCCTCTTCGACTGGAGCGAGTTCACCTACAACGACTCCGGGCTGTGGCTGAACAGCTCCCAGGTCGACATGTTCGCGGTGCCGCACGCGGTGACCGTGACCGGCGCCAACGGGGTCACCCGGCGCACCGGCGACCTGGTGGCCAACGGGCGCAACGCGGTCATCGACGGGATCCGGGCCCAGTCGGGCTGGGCGAACACCGTCTACACGCGCTCCGACGGCACCGTGCTGCGGGTCCTGGCCCCGGGCAAGGCGGCCGGCGCGGGCCTGCTCAGCCCCACCTACCTGGACTCCTACATCGCCGCCGCGTGGAACGCGTACACCACGAAGACGCTGACCGTGGCACCCTTCGCCGACCAGCCGACGGTCCGCTACTACGGCCGGACCTCGGGCAGCACCATGACCTTCACCAACGGCAGTGGACAGGTGGTCGCCTCCTTCAACCGACCCTCCTCGGCGAGCGTCTGGGGTTGCGACGGCGACCTGCCCGCGCCGAACGACCAGGTGGTCGGCCCGATCTCGCGTACGCTCTGCGCCGCGCTGAACCGGGGCACCCTGGGCACCATCGACACCCAGCCCAGCACCAACGCCGCCGACTTCTACCGGAACACCCCGACCAACCAGTATGCCCGGCTGATCCACGCCAACATGGTCGACGGCCGGGCGTACGCATTCGCCTTCGACGACGTCGGCGGCTTCGAGTCCCTGGTGTACGACGGCGATCCGCGGGCCGCCGGGCTGATCCTCAGCCCGTTCGGCGGTGGCGGCGGCAGCACCGGGGTGGCCGTGGTCAGCAACTGGAACAACAAGTGCATCGACGTGCCGAGCGCCAATTTCGTGGACCGCGCCCAGCTGCAGATGTGGACCTGCAACGGCACCAACGCGCAGAAGTGGACGTTCACCGGCACCGCCCTGCAGAGCCAGAACAACAAATGCATGGACGTCGACGGCGGGTCCACCGCCAACGGCGCTGTGGTCCAGCTATACACCTGCAACGGCACCGGCGCCCAGCAGTTCACCCTCAACGGGGCCGGCGACCTGGTCAACCTCCAGGCGAACAAGTGCGTCGACATCAAGGACTGGAACGGCAGCGACGGCGCGAAGCTCCAGCTCTGGGACTGCGCCGGCACGGCCAACCAGAAGTGGCACAAGGGCTGATCCGCCCGGCACGGCGGCGGGGCCGGCCACCGGCCCCGCCGCACC
>NZ_JBSGJR010000649.1:0-3571 GCF_053605645.1 Micromonospora sp. NPDC003776 | reverse complement strand
CCTTCACGACGCTCTCCGATCTCCCGGACCGGACCGGCCGGGGGCGTCGCGGACCCGATCAGTAGGCGTAGAAGCCCTGGCCGGTCTTGCGGCCCAGGTCGCCGGCGGTCGCCATGCGCTGGAGCAGCTCCGGCGGGAAGAACTTCTCGTCGGCGGTGTCGGTGTAGATGTTCTTGGTGGCGTTGAGCAGCACGTCGACGCCGGTCAGGTCGACCGTGGCCAGCGGGCCCATGGCGTGGCCGAAGCCCAGCCTGCAGGCGGTGTCCAGGTCCTCGGCCGAGATCACCCCGGACTCGACCAGCTTGACCGCCTCCATGGCCAGCGCGCAGATCAGCCGGGTCGTGACGAAGCCGGCGATGTCCCGGTTGACCACCACCACGGTCTTGCCGATCTCCTCGGCGAACGTCTTCGCGGTCGCCAGGGTGGCGTCGCTGGTCTTGTAGCCCCGGACCAGCTCGCAGAGCTTCATCATCGGCACCGGCGAGAAGAAGTGGGTGCCGACGACCGACTCCGGGCGCTCCGTCGCCGTGGCGATCTGCGTGACCGGGATGGCCGAGGTGTTGGTGGCCAGCACCGCGTCGGCCTTGCAGATCTTGTCGAGTGCGCGGAAGACCTCGTGCTTGATCTCGATCTTCTCGAAGACCGCCTCGACCACGATGTCCGCGTCGGCCGCCGCCTCCAGCTCGGTGGTCGGGGTGATCCGGGCCAGGGTCGCCTCGACCTCGGACGCCTCGATCCTGCCCTTCTCGGCGAACTTCTCCAGCGACTTCCGGATGCCGTCGACGCCCCGCTTGGTGGCCGCGTCGTCCAGGTCCCGCAGCGTCACCTGCCAGCCAGCCTGCGCCGCCACCTGGGCGATGCCCGAGCCCATCAACCCGGCACCGACGACCGCGAGTCGACCCGCCATCTGCTTCTCCCTCGCTGCGAATGAGTGTCTGCCACACCCTAATCGGCGAGCCTGAACGACGGCTAAGCCCACTCCCCGGTCAGATCTCCAGGGCCGGTTCCTCCGGTACGGTGCCGCGTTCCACGGCCACCCCGAGCGCCCGGAGGTCGGCGACGAAGTCCGGGTAGCCACGGTCGACGTGGTGCACGTGGGAAACCTCGGTGACCCCGTCGGCGCAGAGCCCGGCGATGATCAGGCCGGCGCCGGCCCGGATGTCGGTGGCCCGTACCGGGGCGCCGGAGAGCCGCTCGCGGCCGCAGACCAGGGCATGGTGGCCGTCGGTCCGGATCTCCGCGCCGAGCCGCATCATCTCGTTGGCGAACATGAACCGGCCGTCGAAGATGTTCTCGGTGATCAGGGAGCCGCCGTCGCTCACCGCGGCCAGGCCGATCGCCATCGGCAGCAGGTCGGTGGCGAAGCCCGGGAACGGCAGGGTCACCACGTCCACCGCGGTCGGGCGGTCGTCCATCCGTACCCGGAAGGCCCCGGCCCGGGTCTCGACCAGGCCGCCCGCCGAGACCAGCTTGTCCAGCGCGACCTCCAGGTACGCCGGCTCGACGCCCGTCACGGTGACGTCCCCGCGGGTCATCGCGGCGGCGAACGCCCACGTCCCGGCGACGATCCGGTCCCCCACCGTGGCGTGCCGGACCGGGCGCAGCTCGGGCACCCCGACGATGCGCAGGGTGGACGTGCCCTCGCCGTCGATCCGGGCGCCCATCCGGATCAGCATCGAGCAGATGTCGACGATCTCCGGCTCCCGGGCCGCGTTGTCGATCGTCGTGGTGCCCCGGGCCAGCACCGCCGCCATGACCAGGTTCTCGGTCGCGCCGACGCTCGGGAAGTCCAGCACGATGTCCGCGCCGTGCAGCCCGTCCGGCGCCTCGGCGATGACGAAGCCGTGCTCACCGGAGATCTCCGCGCCCATCCGGGCCAGCCCGGCGATGTGCATGTCCAGGCCGCGCGAGCCGATGGCGTCGCCGCCGGGGTGGGCCACCCGCACGTACCCCCGGCGGGCCAGCAGCGGCCCGAGCACGCAGATCGACGCGCGCAGCCGGCGGACCAGGTCGTAGTCGGCCTCCGCGCCGGGCTGCTCCGGCACGTCGATGACCACGGAGCGGGAGCGCTCCACCCCGCCGCGGGCCACCATCGGGTCGACCGGGTCGTCGGCGGTGAACCGTACGCCGCAGCCGAGCCGGCGGAGCACCTCCCCCATGATCGCGATGTCCGTGATCCGCGGAACGTTGGTGATCACGCTGCGCCCGGGCGCCAGCAGCGCGGCGGCCATCAGTTTGAGGGCGGAGTTCTTCGCGCCCACCACGTGCACCGTGCCGGCCAGCCGGGCCTCACCCGGCACCCGGATGACGTCGACGTCGTTGACCGCCGGATCGCCGGCGTCACCCGGGCCGACCCCGGCCGACCACCCCGTCTGGCCCGGCCGTGCCGGGATGGTCAGGTCCGGTATCCGTAGGCTGTGCGTCATGGCCGTCCACCTCACGCGCATCTACACCAAGGCCGGCGACGCCGGCATGACCAGGCTGAGCAACAACGAGCAGGTGCCGAAGACCGATCCGCGGATCGCCGCGTACGCGGACGTGGACGAGTGCAACGCCGCGATCGGCGTGGCGCTCGCCCTGGGGCAGCTCCCCGACGAGCTGCGGGCGGTGCTGGAGTCGATCCAGAACGACATGTTCGACGTCGGCGCGGACCTGGCGACCCCGGTCGAGCCGGACCCGAAGTATCCGCCGCTGCGGGTGACCGAGGAGTACGTCGAGCGCCTCGAGGGCTGGTGCGACGAGTACAACGCGCGCCTGAGCAAGCTCGACTCCTTCATCCTCCCCGGCGGCACCGCTGGTGCGGCGCTGCTGCACGTGGCACGGACGACCGCCCGGCGCGCCGAGCGTGCGGCCTGGGCCCTGGTCGCACACGACCCGGACCGGACCAGCCCTCTCCCGGCCAAGTATCTCAACCGGCTCTCCGATCTGCTCTTTATCCTGGCAAGAACGGCAAATCCGGACGGGGATGTGCTATGGGTGCCGGGCGGGAAGCGCTGACCGTCGGCGGCCTGCACCACGTCGAGCTCTGGGTCCCCGATCTCGCCGCCGCCACGCATAGCTGGGGCTGGCTTCTCGGCGAGTTGGGCTGGACGCCGTACCAGGAGTGGCCCGCCGGCCGCTCCTGGCGGCTCGGCCCGACCTATCTGGTCATGGAGCAGTCCCCGGCGCTCAGCGGACGCGTGCACGACCGGCTCGCCCCGGGCCTCAACCACCTCGCCTTCCACGCCGGCCCGCCGGCCGCGGTGGACCGGCTGGTCACGGCCGCGCCCGCGCACGGGTGGGAGTTGCTCTTCCCGGACCGCCACCCGCACGCCGGCGGCCCGCAGACGTACGCCGCCTACCTGTCCGACACGCAGGGGTACGAGGTCGAACTGGTCGCCTCGGTCGACTAGGAACGCCGCTGGCCGGCACCCGTTGTCGGGTGCCGGCCAGCGTGTTGTTTCTGTGTGTGTCAGTTGTTCCAGTGCTGGGCGACCAGGTCGGCGGCCTGCTGCTCCCACTGCGCGTACGCGTCGGGGTAGGCCGAGACCTGCACGGTCTGCGCGGCCTGGGTCAGCGGCATGTCCTGCCA
>NZ_JBSGJR010000648.1:0-3571 GCF_053605645.1 Micromonospora sp. NPDC003776 | reverse complement strand
CCGGCGCGCGTTCGCGGCGGCCGTGCTCGCCGCCGCGCTGGCCCTGACCTCCGCCTGCACCAGCGGCGGCGGGGACAAGGGGCCGAGCTGGCAGGGCGGCGGGGAGAGCGGCCCGAAGGCGGCCGCCACCATCACCGAGCCCAAGGCCGACGCCAAGGACGTGCCGGCCGCCACCGCCATCTACTTCACCACGAAGGAGGCGAAGGAGACCGCGGTCGAGCTCAAGGACTCCGCCGGCAAGGCCGTCGAGGGCGAGCTCCAGGCCGACGGCAAGACCTGGCTCCCCGACGGCGCCCTGGAGTACGGCGAGACGTACACGGCGACCGTGACCGCGACCGGCGACGACGGTAAGCCGGCCACGGCGACCAGCACCTTCACCACCATGGCCAAGCCCGGCAAGCAGGTGCGGATCACCAGCTTCCTCGGCGACAACCAGGTGGTCGGGGTGGGCATGCCGCTGATCGTGCGGTTCAGCCGGGCGATCCCGGAGGACTACCGGGACGACGTGCAGCGCCGGATGACGGTCACCGCGAAGCCGGCCCAGGAGGGCATCTGGCACTGGGTGAGCCCGACCGAGGTGCGCTACCGGCCGAAGGAGTTCTGGCAGGCCAACAGCACCGTGACCTACCGGGTGCAGGCGGGCGGGCTGCCGCTGGGCGACGGCTGGTACGGCCGCTCCGACCTCACCGTGGACATCAAGATCGGCCCGTCGTTCGTGATGACCGTGGAGAACCGCACCAAGACCATGACGGTCACCAAGGACGGCCAGGTCATCAAGCGGATCCTGGTCAGCCTCGGCAAGAAGAGCACGCCGTCGTCCAGCGGCACCATGGTGGTGATCGAGAAGCTGCGCAAGACGGTCTTCGACACCATGGAGGAGCTGGGCCCGGAGGAGGGCTACCGCACCGACATCGACTTCGCCCAGCGGCTCACCTGGGGTGGCGAGTTCATCCACGCCGCGCCCTGGTCGGAGGGCGTGCAGGGCAAGGTCAACGTCTCGCACGGCTGCGTGAACGTCTCGATGAAGGACGGCGCCTGGCTGTTCGCCAACACCCGGATCGGCGACCCGATCACCGTCAAGGGCACCGAGCGCAAGCTGCAGAACGGCAACGGCTGGACCGACTGGAACATGAGCTGGGACGAGTACGTCAAGGGCAGCGCCCTGCCGTACGAGCCGCAGCAGGCCGGCGACGACGCGAGCGCGGAGCCCAGCGGGGAGCCGAGCATCGAGCCGACCCCCTGATCCGTCCCACCCGTCGTGGCGGCCCCCTCTGCACCGAGGGGGCCGTCGCGTTTCCGGGCCCGGAAACGCCGAAAGCCCCTCCCGAGGGAGGGGCTTTCGTGACTGGGGTGACTGATGGGAATTGAACCCACGACAACCGGGACCACAACCCGGTGCTCTGCCAACTGAGCTACAGCCACCATGCTCTCCGCGCCGGTCGACCCGGGCGGGGTGCGGACTAATAATAGCCACACCCGTGCCCGCCCCGTCCAGCGGGTTCCGGCCGGGGCCTCCGGGCGCGGTTCAGAGCTGGGCGGCGATCGCCTTGGCGCTCTCCACGTCCGGGCCGGGCAGCGGGACGAAGATCGTCCGCCGGTAGTACTCCAGCTCGCGGATGCTCTCTCGGATGTCGGCCAGGGCGCGGTGGGCCAGCCCCTTCTGCGGCTGCCCGAAGTACACGCGCGGGTACCAGCGGCGGCAGAGCTCCTTGATCGAGGAGACGTCGATCATCCGGTAGTGCAGGTGCGCGTCGAGGCGGGGCATGTCGCGGGCGATGAAGCCCCGGTCGGTGGCGATCGAGTTGCCGCAGAGCGGCGCGGTACGCGGGTCCTTGACGTGGCTGGTCACGTACTCCAGCACCAGGTCCTCGGCCTCTTTCAGGGTGACCGTGGAGCGGCGCACCTCCTCGGTGAGCCCGGACTTGCCGTGCATGGTGCGCACGATCTCCGGCATCCCGTCCAGCGCCGCCTCGTCGGCGTGGATGACCACGTCGACGCCCTCCCCCAGCACATTCAGATCGGGGTCGGTGACGAGCGCGGCGACCTCGATCAGCGCGTCGCGCCCGAGGTCCAGCCCGGTCATCTCACAGTCGATCCAGACGAGAAGATCAGCCACCGGACCAGACTACGCGTCGCCGACCCGCCCGCGCCTCGGCACCGTCGCCGAGGTGGGCCGCTAGGGTTTCCCCGTGCCAGCCGAACCCGTCGCGCCACCCGCCGCCACCGAGGACGATCCGGGTGGACGTACGGCGCGCCGGCTCGTCACGGTGGTGGCGCTCGCCGCGGTGCTGCCGGCGCTCTACCTGCCGGGCCGGGTGCACAACTTCTTCGACCTGAAGATCTACATGCGGGCGATGGACTGGTGGGCGGCCGGCCACCCGCTCTACGACTACGTGCAGCCCGACCGGGTGCAGGGCGCGCTCTACTTCACCTACCCACCCTTCGCGGCGCTGCTGCTGCGGCCGTTCGCCCTGCTGCCGCTGGGCGCCACCGTGGCCATCTTCACGGCGCTGACCGTGCTGGGCGTGGTGGTCACGACGCGCTGGCTGGTCACCCCGTTGGTCGAGCGGCACGACCTGCCCCGGCTCTTCTCGCTCACCGTCGCGGTGCTGCTGGTCTTCGCGGTGGAGAGCACCCGGGAAACGATCACTTTCGGCCAGATCAACATGCTGCTGGTGGTGCTGATCCTGGCCGACCTGCTGTTCGCCGTACCGCATGGGCGGCGCTGGGCCGGGGTGGGCGTGGGGCTGGCGACGGCGCTGAAGCTCTTCCCCGGCATCTTCATCCTCTACCTGCTGGCCACCCGGCGCTGGCGGGCGGCGGTGGTCGCCTCGGCCACGGCGACGGTGGCCACCCTGCTCGCGGCGGCGGTCGCGCCGCGCGACTCGTGGCGGTTCTGGACCCATGAGCTGTGGGCGACCGACCGGGTGGGACGGACCGACTACACCGGCAACCAGTCGCTGTTCGGCCTGCTCAGCCGGATCACCGCCCCGGAGAAGCCCAGCCAGCTGCCCTGGCTGCTGCTGGTCCTGGCGGTCACCGGGTACGGGCTGTGGCGGGCGGCGCGGGCGGCGCGGGCCGGGGACGCGCTCGCCGGCCTCACCCTGACCGGCCTGGTCGGCGGCCTGGTCAGCCCGATCACCTGGACCCACCACCTGTACTGGTTCATCCCGGCGGTGGTGGTGCTGGTCGACGCCGCGCTGGACGCCGACCCGCATACCCCGGCCGGCGCCCGCCGGCGCCGCTGGCTGTTCACCCTCACGGCCGGCACCGGCTTCGTGATCATCTACGGGGTGGTGACCTTTCAGGACTGGGGGGTCGCGCCGGCGCGTACCGACAGTCCGGGCGAGTTCGTCACCCGCAACGCGTACGTGCTGCTCAGCCTGCTGTTGCTGGCGGCGTTGCCGTACCGGCGGGGGGCGCGGCACGCCGCACGGTGAAACTTGCACCAAATGGACAGACGTCGCGATCAACGGCCTTCACCGCTAATCTGGTCTCAACTACCTCAAGTTTCTCCCAGGTAGCACCGATTCCCCCGGTGATGGTGGCCCTCCGCGTCGGCAGCGCGGAG
>NZ_JBSGJR010000647.1:0-3576 GCF_053605645.1 Micromonospora sp. NPDC003776 | reverse complement strand
CGGGCGGACCTTCGGCGACGCGCCCAGCGGCGGCCTGGTCCTCCTCGTCGACTCGGCCGGGCTGGTCGCGGTGGCGGTCAACGGCGGCCGGGCCGCCGACCTGCTCGGTCTCGCCCCCGGCGACCTGCTGACGGTCCGCGTAATCGGCTGACCCCCGCCGCTGATCCGGCACTTTCCGGGTAAGTGTGGCCTCCCCCCGTCGGGAGGCCGCGCTTTCCGGGAAGTTGTGCGGATCCGCACCCGGCCCCGGGCGCACCGGACGGCGCGAGGGAGGATGGGAGGGTGCCCGAAGGCGACACCGTCTGGAACACGGCCCGCGTCCTCCAGCGGGCCCTGGCCGGCGCGCAGCTGACCGGCTCCGACTTCCGGGTGCCGCAGCTCGCCGCGACCGACCTGACCGGCTGGACCGTCCGCGAGTCGGCCAGCCGGGGCAAGCACCTGCTGCTCCGGCTCAGCGCCCCAGCCGGCGCCGCCGGACCAGCCGGCACCGCCGAACCAGGCAGCGCCGCCGGATCAGCCGCCGGACCAGGCGGCGCGGCGGCGGCCGGGACGAGGGCCGCGACCCGGGACTGGACGCTGCACTCGCACCTGCGGATGGACGGCGCCTGGCGGGCGTACGCCCCGGGTGAGCGGTGGGCGGCCCGCCCGGCGCACCTGATCCGGGTGGTGCTCCGCTCTCCCGGAGCGGTGGCCGTCGGCTACCACCTGCACGAGCTGGCGCTGATCCCGACCGCCGACGAGGAGTCCCTGGTCGGCCACCTCGGGCCGGACCTGCTCGGCCCGGACTGGGACCCGGAGGAGGCGGTCCGCCGGTTGGCCGCCCACCCGGACGAGACCATCGGCGAGGCGCTGCTGGACCAGCGCAACCTGGCCGGCGTGGGCAACCTCTACAAGTGCGAGGTGCTCTTCCTGCGCGGGATCTCCCCGTGGACGCCGGTGCGGGCGGTGCCCGACCTGACCGGCACGGTCACCCTGGCGCAGCGGCTGCTGGCCGCGAACCGGGGCCGCTGGACGCAGAGCACCACCGGATCGCTGCACCGGGGGCAGACCAGCTACGTGTACGGCCGCCGCGCCCAGCCCTGCCGGCGCTGCGGCACCGCGATCCGCAAGCAGGAACTGGGCGAGCGGGTCACCTACTGGTGTCCGGTCTGCCAGCCGGAACGCGGCTGACCGCGGCCCACTCCCGTGGAACTTCCACGAACCGGCAAGATCCCCCCGAGATACGGACGATTGGGTACTTCCCTCCCCGCCGCCCGGCGTCGCATGCTGCGGTGGAGCGCTCACCGATCGTCAGCAGCGCGTACGCCCGCCACGGTGCGGTGGTGGCCGACGCGCCGGAGAGCCCGGGGGGAGCCATGGCCCTGTTCCGCAGATTCCGGCCGGGCTGGGCGGACCGTGCCGCCCGGACCGCCGAGGACCACGCGCCGACCGTGCCCGCCGCCCGGGCGGCCGAGGAGCCGGACCGGCCGGCGCCGACCAGCCTGGACCCGGCGGCCGTGCCGCGCTGCTTCGGCCCGGTGCCGAACTTCGCCGGGTCGCCGCTGCCGGCGCTGGGTCCGGACGGCCGGCCGGTGCCCGGCACCGGCATCCGCAAGTTCGTCGACGCGCTGCCCGTACCCGGCCCGCTCGCCACCCCCGGCCTGGGGGCCCGGCTGCCGGTGGCCGTGCCCGACACCATCACCTGGCCGGGCTGCGACTACTACGAGATCGGGTTGCAGGAGTACACCCAGCGGCTGCACCGGGACCTGCCGGCCACCCGGCTGCGCGGCTACCGCCAGCTCAACCTGGGCACCGACCCGGCCGGGCACAACACGGTGAACCCGCCGGACCGGCCCTGGCACCTCGGTCCGGTGATCATGGCGCGGCGTGGGCGACCGGTCCGGATCAAGTTCATCAACCAGCTCCCCACCGGGCGGGCCGGTGAGCTCTTCCTGCCGGTCGACGAGACCCTCGACGGGGCCGGCGTCGGCCCGCTGGACGGGCCCGCGCCGTACCCACAGAACCGGGCGGTTCCGCACCTGGCCGGGGCGCAGACGGCCTGGATCAGCGCCGGCAACCCGTGGCAGTGGGTCACCCCGGCCGGCGAGATCACTCCGTACCCGACCGGGGTGGGGGTGACACCGGTGCCCGACATGCCGCCGCCGGGGGCCGGGGCCACCACGCTCTACTTCCCGAACGACCAGAGCGGCCGGCTGATGTGGCTGCACGACAACACGCTCGGCCTGTCCCGGCTCACCGTCTACTCCGGCCAGCTCGCGCTCTACCTGCTCACCGACCCGGCGGAGGACCGGCTGATCGACGACGGGCTGCTCCCCGCCGACCAGCTCCCGCTGGTGGTCCAGGACAAGACCTTCGTGCCGGACGACGCCCAGCTCGCCGCCCAGGACCCGACCTGGGACCGGGACCGGTGGGGCGCCAAGGGCAACCTCTGGCACCCGCACGTCTACCAGCCCCGGCAGAATCCGTACCGGAGCACCGGCGGCAACCCGACCGGCCGGTGGGACTACGGCCCGTGGACACACGACCCGGACGGCGGCGCCAGCCCGTGGGTGGCCCCGGTGCCGAACCCGCACCACGACCCGGTGGCCGAGCCGGACGAGCCGCCGCTCGCGCCGGGCGTGCCGCACCCGTCGGCGGTCCCCGAGGCGTACGGGGACACCCCGCTGGTCAACGGGGTGGCCTACCCGTACCTGGAGGTGGAGCCGCGGGCGTACCGGTTCCGGATCCTCAACGCCTGCGCGGACCGCAGCCTGAACCTGCAGCTCTACCGGGCGTGCTCGGACGAGCCGATGTGGACCGACGACGGCGACGCCGACGAGCCGGAGGCCGGCGAGGTGCCGATGGTCGAGGCGGTACGGGCGGCCGGGCGGCCGGCGACCTGGCCCACCGACGGGCGGGAGGGCGGGGTGCCCGACCCGCGCGCCGCCGGCCCGGACCTGATCCAGATCGGCAACGAGGGCGGCCTGCTGCCTGCCCCCGCGGTGCTGACGAACCGCCCGATCGGCTTCCGCTACGACCGGCAGGACCCGACCGTGCTCAACGTGGACGGGCAGACCCTGCTGCTCGCCCCCGGCGAGCGGGCCGACGTGGTGGTGGACTTCGCCGCCGTCCCCCCGGGCAGCAACGTGATCCTCTACAACGACTGCCCGGCCCCGCTGCCCCGGTTCGACCCGCGCTACGACCACCACACCGACGCCCCGGACCGCACCCCGACCGGTGGGCTGCCCCCCGCCCGCCCCGGGTACGGCCCGAACACCCGGACCCTGCTCCAGTTCCGGGTGGCCGGCACCCCGGCGGCGCCGTACGACCTGGACCGCCTCGCCGCCCGGCTCCCCGGCGCGTACGCGGAGAGCCAGCGGCGGCCGATCGTGCCGCAGCCGGCGTACGACGTGCCCTTCGGCACCCGCACGCCCCGGGAGACCCTGGTCCCGGCGGGCACCACCTCGGTCACCTTCACCCCGGCCGGGGCAGTGGCCCCGGTGACCCTGCCGCTGCTGGTCAAGTCGGTCGGGCAGGTCTTCGAGCCCCGGCACGGCCGGGCGGTGGGCCGGCTCGGCGTCGGCCACCCGCACGCCG
>NZ_JBSGJR010000646.1:0-3578 GCF_053605645.1 Micromonospora sp. NPDC003776 | reverse complement strand
GGCACCGCACTCAGCCTGAAGTTCCCTCTGGCCGACACGGAGATGCCGGCGGCGGGCACCGAAGCGATGGCCGGCGAGCTGGCCCGCCTGGACAACTTCCACGTGGTCGAGTCGGTCTACGGCGGCGGCGGCCGGAAGGTCTTCCTGGAACGGTCCGACCAGCGTTTCCCGGCCACCATCGTCCGGGTCGACAAGGACAAGGACATCGCCCAGTTGACCACCACCGCCCGGTTCAAGGCGCTGGTCGCGGCCAGCACGCCGGTCAAGTCCGGGCAGCAGATCGTGGTGGTGGGCGCCCCGCTCGGCCTCCAGGACACCGTGACCACCGGCGTGGTCAGCGCGTTCCGGAAGGAGGACTCGGGCCCGGTCATCCAGTTCGACGCGCCGATCAACCCCGGCAACTCGGGCGGGCCGGTGATCAACGGGTCCAAGGAGGTCGTCGGCATCGCCACCGCCAAGGCCCGGGACGCCGAGGGCATCGGCCTCGCCGTGCCGATCAAGACCGCCTGCGACACCTTCTCGCTCTGCTGACCGGCGCCGCCGGCCCGCCCTCGACCGCATCGCACCACCCTCGGCGCGTGGCCCCGACCATGCCCGAGCCGTAGACCCGGCCCCTTCGGGCCCACCCCACGGGGACCAGCACACCTGGAGGAAGAGACATGTCCCAACCACCGACCGGCGCGGGCGGTTACCCGCCGCAGCCGCCGGGCGGCACCGTGTACGGCAGCCCGTACGGGGGCGGCCAGCCGGCACCCCAGCAGTACGGGCCGACCCAGCCGGAGCCGACCCGGCCCCAGCCCGGCGTGCCGCAGGCCGCGCCGCCGGTCCCCGGGCAGTACCCGCCGGCCGCCGCCCCGGCGCCGGGCCCGTACACGCCCGGTTCCGCCCCGGTCTCCGCGCCCGGGTACCCGCAGCCGCTGTCGGCCCCGCCGATGTCCGCTCCGCCGGTCTCCGGCCCCGGCTTCGGCCCCCAGCCGATGTCGGCCCCGCCCGGCCCGGTGTCGCCGTACGAGGCGCCGGCGGCGAGCGGCGGCAAGCGGCGGACCGCCCTGATCCTCGCCGTCGTCGCCGGACTGCTCTTCGTCCTCGGCGGCGTGATGACCGGCCTCTACGTCAACACCAACGGCAAGCTGGACAAAGCCGAGAAGAAGGTCAGTCAGCAGAGCGGCACGATCGCGGCCAACCAGCAGGAGATCGACAAGCTGAAGGCGGATCTCCAGTCGGTCCGGGACAAGCTGTCCGACACCGAGCAGGACCTGACCGGCACCAAGAACGACCGCGACGAGCAGGCCCGGCAGAAGAAGGTCATCGCCAGCTGTCTGGACAAGCTGACCACCGCCCTGCGGGCGGCGTCACGTGGCGACAAGGCCGCCTTCGACGCGGCCAGCAAGGGCATGGACAAGGTCTGCGACGAGGCCGACAACTACCTCTGATACCTCTGAGCACCGCCCCGGCACGGGCCGCCCCGATCGACCGGGGCGGCCCGTCCGTATCTGCCCACCCGCGTCCAGACGCGGGACGGGGCAGGGTGCAGGAGCGGGGCGTTGGGCCGCGGGTGGGGGTCAGGCGGCGCCGGCGGGGCGGCGGGTGGGGAGGGCGGTCACGCCGGGTGGCGGCAGGCCGGCCGTCGAGGCCAGCAGGGTGCACCAGCCGAGCAGGTGCGGCGCCAGGTCGACCCCGAGCGGGGTCCACGAGGCGCGGATCTCGATGTCGCCCGCGGCGGGCGGCCCGGCCAGCTCGCCGAACCGGGTGGAGAGGGTCTGGGTGACGGTGCCGCCGATCGCCCGGTACCGGGCGTCCTGCGCGTCCAGCGCGTCGGTCAGCCAGGTCCAGCCCACGCCGGGCAGCAGCGGGTCGCTGGCCAGGTCCACCTCCAGCTCGGCGGTCACGTAGGTGACCAGCCGGAGGGTGCCCTGCCAGGCCTCGTGGCCGGCCGGGTCGTGCAGCAGGATCAGCCGCCCGGTCGCCACCTCGTCCTCGTCCCGCAGGACCGCGGCGGAGAGCGCGAACGCGTACGGGGCCAGTCGCTGCGGCGCGCCGACCTCCTCCAGCACGATCTCGGGCCGGCAGGTCGCCGAGCGCAGACCCGCGACCGCGCGAGCGAAGGTTTCCGGGAGCGCGATCGGGGGGGCCATGCGGGCAGCCTATGCCGCCGTCCGTCGGCACCGGGTGACGGCACGCCGGGCGGCGGTCACGATCATGTGACAGCGGCGGCCGGTGTTAAGAGGGGGCCCTTCCTATACCGCAGGCGTTAACAAGGGGCCCTTCCTTTCACGTCACAAAAGGTGACGGTGAGCGCGAGGGGCGCTCGGGCGCGTGGCACGATGGCCGCGATGACCACCGACACCACGGGCACTGCCGCCCGAGACGGAGAAGCCCGCCGCGGCGGGCCGGCCGACTCGCCCTTCGTCCGCGCCTGCCGGCGCGAGCCGGGCCCGCACACCCCGGTCTGGTTCATGCGCCAGGCCGGCCGGTCCCTGCCGGAATACCGGGAGATCCGGGCGAACGTGCCGATGCTGGAGTCGTGCCGCCGCCCCGAACTGGTCACCGAGATCACCCTCCAGCCGGTCCGCCGGCACGGGGTGGACGCGGCGATCCTGTTCAGCGACATCGTGGTCCCGGTGGCCGCCGCCGGCGTCGACCTGGACATCGTGGCCGGCACCGGCCCGGTGGTGGCCGAGCCGGTGCGCACCGCCGACGACGTGGACCGGATCAGCCCGATCACCCGCGACGACGTCTCCTACGTGGACGAGGCCGTCCGGCAGCTCGTCGCCGAGCTGGGCGACACCCCGCTGATCGGCTTCGCCGGCGCCCCGTTCACCCTGGCCAGCTACCTGGTCGAGGGCGGGCCGTCGCGCACCCACGCGAAGACCAAGGCCCTGATGTACGGCGACCCGGAGCTGTGGCACGCCCTCTGCGGGCGGCTGGCCGAGGTGACGCTCGCCTTCCTGCGGGTGCAGGTCGACGCCGGGGTCTCCGCGCTGCAGCTGTTCGACTCGTGGGCCGGCGCGCTCTCGGAGGCCGACTACCGCCGGTACGTGCTGCCGCACTCGGCGCACGTGCTCGCCGGTCTGGCTGACGCGGGCGTGCCCCGGATCCACTTCGGGGTGGGCACCGCCGAGCTGCTCGGCGCGATGGGTGAGGCCGGCGCCGACGTGGTCGGCGTGGACTGGCGTACCCCGTTGGACGTGGCCACCGGCCGGATCGGCCCGGACAAGGCGGTGCAGGGCAACCTCGACCCGTGCGTGCTGCTCGCCCCCTGGCCGGTGGTGGAGGCGGAGGTGCGCCGGATCCTCGACCAGGGGCGGGCCGCCCCCGGTCACGTGTTCAACCTCGGGCACGGCGTGCTGCCGGAGACCGACCCCGAGGTGCTGACCCGGGTGGTCGCGCTGGTGCACGAGCTCAGCGCGCGGGACGCGAGGAGCTGATCGTGGCGCGACCGTGGCGGGTGGCGATCGTCGGTGGCGGGATCACCGGGCTGGCCGCCGCCGTCCGGTTGCGCGACCGCGCACCCGCCGGCACCGAGATCACCGTGTACGAGCAGTCCGGCCGGCTCGGCGGCAAGCTGCGCACCGGCG
>NZ_JBSGJR010000645.1:0-3579 GCF_053605645.1 Micromonospora sp. NPDC003776 | reverse complement strand
GCGGGACCGGCGTACCGGGCGGCGGCGCTGTTCGCGGCCGGTCCGCCCGCGGCGGAGGCCGGCCAGTCAGGAGATCGCACGAAGTCCATCAATCACTCGCAGGATGATGTCGGGATGGAGGGCGTCGTCGACGTCCCCGACGTGCACGTCCAGGTGACCGGCGGCCCGCAGGTCGCCGACCAGCACCCGGGTCACGCCGAAGTGCATCCGGGTCCGGGCGGACAGCTCGGCGACCGAGATCGGGTCGGCGCAGAGCGCGACGATCGCCTGGAGTTCCGGCGCGAGCCCGGTGAGCACCGCCCACGAGCCGCTCTCCGGCCGGGCGGTCACCTGCGTCTCCAGGCCGATCGCCGGGTCACCGGCCACCCGGCCGGCGGTGAGCACGAACGGTCGCGGGCCGGGCGGTTCCCCGCCCGCGTCGTCCGCCCCGCCCCCGGCGGAGGGCGAGCGCAGGTACGGGCGGATCCGGGCCCGAGGTTCCGGGTCCGGATCCTCGCCGGCCAGCTCCGGGATCATTGCTGGACGGCGTTCTTCAGTTCGGCGATCAGCTTGGGGCTCAGGGTCCCGCCGGCCCGGCCCGCGAAGAGCGTCATCTCGTACGCCACGGTGCCGAGGTTGGCGGAGCGGTCGGCGACCACCCCGAGCACCGAACCGCTGCTGATCGCGCTGATCAGCAGGTAGCCGTCGGCCATGTCCACGATCACCCGGTTCAGGCCACCCAGGGCGTACCAGCTCGCGGCGCCCCCGGCGAGGCTGGTCATGCCGGAGACCACCGCGGCGAGCCGCTCCGCGTTGGACCGGTCCTTGATGGCGGACATGGCCATCAGCAGCCCGTCGGAGGAGACCGCGATCGCCTCCATGACCCCGGCGGTGCTGGAGGTGAACGAGTCGAGCAGCCAGTTGAAGGTGCGCGCCTCCGGGCTGAGCTCCCCGGTGGTGCTCCGGTCGACGTTGTCGTGCAGGAAGGGGCTGGTCACCGTGATGGGTCCTCTTCGTAACGGTGGTCTGGACTGACTTCGCGCAGAGCGCGGGCGACGCCCGCCTCGAATTCGGTGATGAGGTTGCGGACCTCGCCCGGATCTCCCGGGTGCGGGCTGGTCGGGGGCGCCGCCTGGAACGGGGAGACGGCCAGGTTCGCCCCCGGCACGCGCCGGCTGAGCCGGGGCCGGCCGGGGGTGGGCGGGGCCGTCCCGGGGTCGCCCTCGGCCCGGCGTACGCCGTCCTGGAACGCCTCGACCAGCGCACGGACGGTGGCCGGGTCGGCGGTGGTGGCGTCCACCGGTCCGACGGCCGGCCCGCTCGGGGGCAGGCTCGCCCCGGGCACCCGTTGCCGGATCAGCGGCCCGGCGGGGGCGGCCGCTGCGGCGGCGGTCGGCCAGGCGGGTGGCGGTCCGGTCGGGGCCGGAGGCGCGGCGGGTGGCGGTCCGGCCGGGGGATCGCCCTCGGCGGCCGCCGGCTCGGGCCCGGCACCGAAGGCGTTCCAGGACTGTCCGGCCTCGATGCTGCGGGTGGCCCGGCTGAGCAGCACCGGGTCGAACGGCCGGTGCTCGTCGACGGCGGGGAGGGCGGCGGCGCGGACCGGCTCGGCGGGGGACCGCCGGTCCCGGGACGGCACGGTGGCCCGCGCGACGGTGACGCCGGCCCGGTCCGGCCGGCGGATCACCAGCAGGGCGGCGGGGATCTCCAGCCGGGCGGTCACCCCACCACCGGCGGTCGGCGCGAGGTCCACGGTCCAGCCGTGCCGGCGGGCCAGCCGGCCCACCACGAAGAGCCCGAGCACCTCGGTCGGGGCCAGGTCGAGCCGTTCCCGGCGGGTGAGCCGGGTGTTCTCCTCGGCGAGGCGGTCCCCGGTCATGCCGATGCCCCGGTCCACCACGCGGAGCCGGGCGCCGCCGTCGGTCAGCTCGCCGGCCACCACCACCCGGGTGTGCGGCGGCGAGAAGACGGTGGCGTTCTCCATCAGCTCGGCCAGCGCCAGCACCAGGTCGCCCACGATCGCCGGCGCGGCCGACACGCCGGGCGGGACCTGCACATCGACCCGGGTGTAGTCCTCGATCTCACCGAGCGCGAGGCGGACCGCGTCGGCGAGCGGCACCGGTGCGACGTGCCCCTCCGTGCCCGCCGAACCGGAGAGCACCACCAGGCTGCCGGCGTTGCGACGCAGCCGGCTGGAGATGTGGTCCAGCCGGTACAGATGCTCCAGCCGGCCGGGGTCGGTCTCCTGCCGTTCCAGCCGGTCGATCAGGGCGATCTGCCGGCCCACCAGGTTCTGCGTACGGCGGCCGACGTGGCCGAACATCTGCGCCACGTTGCGCCGGCCGGCCACCTGCCGTTCCACCAGCCGAGCCGCGGTGCGCTGCACCCGCTCGAAGGCGCGGGCCAGGTCGCCGATCTCGTCCCGGGCGCCGACGTCGACCGGGTCGAGGCGGACCGGCGGCACCGATTCGGCCTCGTCGTCGACCACCCGGGTCAGCTCGGCCTCGGCGACCCGGGCCACCCGGTCGGCGGAGCGGGTGAGCCGGGTCAGCGGCCGGGCCACCGTGCGGGCCACGGCCATGCTGAGCAGCACCATGATGAGCAGGATCAGCCCGGCCGCCGCGCCGACCAGCCAGGCGGCGGTCAGTGCCTCCCGCTGCTCGGTGCCGGTCTCGGCGAGCACGTCCGCGACGATCTTCTTCTCCACGAACTGGCCGAGGGTGATCATCGAGCGGACCGACGGGAAGAGCGCGTCCAGCGGCACCGCCGCGATCGCCGCGACCGGGTTCCGGACGCTGTCGGTGAGGAAGGTCGGGCTGGTCCGGGCCGCCACCGCCGCGTCGTCCAGCATGGCCAGCTGGTACTGCTCCGGCGTGATCAGCTTCCGGAACCGCTGGTTGTCCACCTGCAGGGCCGACATGCAGGCGATGTAGGCGGCGGCCGTCGTGGCGTCGCCGGTCGCCTTGACCAGCACGATCAGCGTGGCGCAGGCGCCCAGCCCCTCGTCCGCGCGCAGCAGCGCGTCCAGCGCCAGCACCTGCCGCCCGGCCGGGGTGGTGGTGTCCACCTGGAACGGCAGGCGCAGCGCCTCGATCAGCGCCAGGTCGACCGCGCCGTACGACTCCACGATCCGGGCCGGGGTGGCCCGGCCGGCGAGCACGGCGGTACGCAGGTCGGCCAGCTCGCGTACCCGGCCGAGGGCGGCGGCGACCGGACCCGGCAGCGGCCCGGCCCGGAGGTCGGCGACCCGGTCGTCGACGGCGGCGGACTTCTGGATCAGCTCGGTTCGGGTCACCCGGCCGAGCAGCAGCCCGACCGAGAGCAGCCGCTCCTGTTGTAGATCCTGCACCAGGCTGCCGATCCGGCCGGCCGTGCGGACGGTGTCCGCGGTGTCGGCGGCGCGCTGGGCGGCCGACACCCGGTCCAGGACCACCGGCACGGCCAGCCCGACCATGCTGAGCAGCGGGATGATCACCAGCAGGGCGAGCCTGCCCCGGATCCGGAGCCTACCGAGCAGCATCGAAGGGCCTCCACCGCGCGGGTTCGCCGCTCCCGCCCACGCCGAGCGGCTCCAGCTGCCCGTCCCCGGGCACCGGCGGCCGG
>NZ_JBSGJR010000644.1:0-3580 GCF_053605645.1 Micromonospora sp. NPDC003776 | reverse complement strand
CCTGCGGCTCGGCGGCGGCCTCCTCGGCCTGCTGGGCCGGGGCCTCCTGCTGCGGGGCGGCCCCGCCGGCCTCCTCGCCCTCACCGGCGATGACCGCCAGCTCGCTGCCGACCTCGGCGGTCTCGTCCTCGCCGACCACGATCCGGCTCAGCACGCCCGCCGCGGGCGACGGGATCTCGGTGTCCACCTTGTCGGTCGACACCTCGAGCAGGGGCTCGTCGACCTCGACGGTGTCACCCTCCTGCTTGAGCCAGCGCGTGACGGTGCCCTCGGTGACGCTCTCGCCGAGCCGGGGCATGGTGACCGATACCGGCATGTTCTCCAGACTCCTTCATTCCCCTGGTGGGATCATCGCCCGTCGCCGGACGCCGCGGTTGTCGTGTCAGGCGTGCGAGTGCAGCGGCTTGCCGGCCAGGGCCAGGTGCGCCTCGCCCAGGGCCTCGTTCTGCGTCGGGTGGGCGTGCACGAGCTGCGCCACCTCGGCCGGGTACGCCTCCCAGTTGTAGATGAGCTGCGCCTCGCCGATCAGCTCGCCGACCCGGGCGCCGACCATGTGCACGCCGACCACCGGACCGTCCTCGACCCGGACCAGCTTCACGTGGCCGGCGGTCTTGAGGATCTGGCTCTTGCCGTTGCCACCCAGGTTGTAGTTGTAGGTCTTGATCTTGTCGGCGCCGTACTGCTCCTTGGCCTTCGCCTCGGTCAGGCCGACCGACGCCAGCTCCGGGTCGCAGTAGGTGACCCGCGGGATGCCGGCCTCGTCGATCACGGCCGGGTTCTGGCCGGCGATCTCCTCGGCGACGAAGATGCCCTGCTGGAAGCCCCGGTGCGCGAGCTGGAGGCCGGGCACGATGTCGCCGACCGCGTAGACGTTCGGCACGCTGGTGCGCAGCCGCTCGTCGGTCAGCACGTAGCCGCGGTCCATCTTGACGCCCTGCTCGTCGTAGCCGAGGTTGGCGGTGTTCGGGCCCCGGCCGACGGCGACCAGCAGCAGCTCGGCCTCGACGGCGTCGCCGCCCTGGATGGTCAGCTTGACGCCGTTCTCGGTCTTCTCGACCTTCTCGAACGGCTTGCCGACCTTGAAGTTGATCTTCCGCTTGCGGAAGGCCCGCTCCAGCGCCTTCGACGACTCCTCGTCCTCGGCGGCGACCAGCCGGGGCAGCGCCTCGACGATGGTCACGTCCACCCCGAAGGACTTCCACACGCTGGCGAACTCGACGCCGATCACGCCGCCGCCGAGCACGATCACCGAGGACGGGACCCGGTCCAGGACCAGGGCGTGGTCGCTGGTGATGATCCGCTCGCCGTCGACCTCCAGGCCGGGCAGGCTCTTCGCGTACGAGCCGGAGGCCAGGACGATGTTGCGACCGGTGTAGCGCTTGCCGTCCACCTCGACGACGTTCTTGCCGACCAGCTTGCCGGCGCCGGCCACGAAGGTGATGTTCTTGGCACTGCCGACCAGGCCCTGGAGGCCCTTGTAGAGCCGGGAGATCACGCCGTCCTTGTACGAGTTGACCGCCGCCATGTCGATGCCGACCAGCTCGGCCTTGACGCCGAACTGCTCCGACTCGCGGGTCTGGTCGGCGATCTCGGCGGCGTGCAGCAGGGCCTTGGTCGGGATGCAGCCGTTGTGCAGGCAGGTCCCGCCGAGCTTGCCCTTCTCGATGAGCGCGACGGAGAGGTTCAGCTGGGCGGCACGCAGCGCCGCCGCGTAGCCGCCGCTACCACCTCCGAGGATGACGATGTCGAAGGTCGAATCGTTCGGCTGGCTCACATCCAACTCCCAGGTCGCGTCACTGCATCGGGGGTTACGGCGGAGTAACAGGCGCACCCCACCTCGGTCATCTTGTCACCACCACGGACGGAGCGCGTACCGAGGTGCCCAACGACACGTCGCCGACACGTACGCTTGGCACCGTCTTCGATGACGTACGGGGGAGGAGTGGATCCGGTGGGGCTGTTCCGACGACGGAAACGGGCCGGCGTGGTGCGGCGCGACCGGGCCGCCGACCGCGCCGATCTGGACCACCTTGAGAACTTCGTCCGGAGTCGGCGCGGCGTCGAGGCGTACCTGGAACCCCGGACCACCGTCACCGAGACCACGATCATGCTGATCGCCGACGACGGCGAGTGGACCCGCCGCCGGATCGGCAGCCCCGACGAGGCCCGCCGCTGGGCCCACAAGCTCGCCGTCCCCATCTACGACGTCCGCCTGATGGGCTACCCCCAGCGCATGCGCGACTACAACGAACGCCGCAAGCGCCGGCCCGAGCTCTTCTGACCCGGGTACGCCGACGGGGCGCCCCCGGGAGGGAGCGCCCCGTCGAGCAGCCGGCCGTCAGCCGTTGGCGGCGACGTCCTCGACCAGGTGGACCAGGGTGCGGACCGGCACACCGGTGCCGCCCTTGGTCCAGTAGCCGGTCGCCTCGCCCGAGTGGTAGCCCGGGCCGGCGATGTCGATGTGCGCCCAGGCCACGTCGTCGGTGACGAACTCGCGCAGGAAGACGCCGCCCTGGAGCATGTGCCCGGCCCGGTCCATCACCGCGTTCACCTGCGAGATGTCGGCGACCTCGGAGTCCATGCCCTTGCGCACGTCGTCCGGCAGCGGCATCGGCCAGGCCGGCTCGCCGGTCGCCTCGCCGGCGGCCTTCACCCGCTCGCACAGCTCCGGGGAGCCCATCACGCCGGCGATCCGCTTGCCCAGCGCGATCACCTGACCGCCGGTCAGGGTGGAGGTCTCGAACAGGTAGTCCGTGCCGTCCTCGCAGGCCCGGGCGATCGCGTCGGCCAGGATCATCCGGCCCTCGGCGTCGGTGTTGAGCACCTCCACCTTCTTGCCGCTGTACATGCTGATCACGTCGCCCGGCCGGTAGCTGGTGCCCGACGGCATGTTCTCCGCCATCGGCAGGTAGCCGGTGACCGCCACGGACGGCTTGAGCGCCGCGACCGCGAGCATCGCCGCGCCGACCGCCGCCGCGCCCGCCATGTCGGACTTCATCTCCCACATGCCCTGCGCCGGCTTGATCGAGATGCCGCCGGTGTCGAAGGTGATGCCCTTGCCGACCAACGCCACCCGCTTGCCGGTGCCGCCGCCCTCCGGGGTGTAGGTGAGCTTCACCAGCCGCGGCGGGGCCTCCGAGCCCTGGCCGACGGCGAGGATGCCGCCGTACCCGCCGGCCTTCAGCGCCTCCTCGTCGAGCACCTCGACGCCGAGCCCGGCCTCGCGGGCGGCGGCGGCCACGGCCTCGGCGAACGCCGGCGGGCGCAGCTCGTTCGGCGCGGTGTTCACCCAGTCGCGGCTGGTCAGCACCGCGCCGGCCACCGCCTGGGCCCGGCTGACCTCGGCCCGGGCGGTCGCGTCCGCGGCGTCCGGGACGGCCACCAGCACCTCCGCCACCGGCTCCCGCCGGGCCGGCTGCGGCTTGGTCTTGTAACCGGCGAACCGGTAGCCGCCGAGCAGCGCGCCCTCGGCGACCGCGCGCAGCGCGGCCGGGGCGTCGGCGTCGTCGGGCAGCGGCAGGGCGAGCGCGACGCGCGGCGCGCCGGCCAGCGACCGGGCCGCCGGCGCGGCGGTAGATCG
>NZ_JBSGJR010000643.1:0-3597 GCF_053605645.1 Micromonospora sp. NPDC003776 | reverse complement strand
TATCGGCGGCGGCGCGTACATCGGCTTCGACCGGATCCGTAACCACTTCGTCACCCCCGACTACGACGGCCCCGGCACCGGCGAGGCGCTCGTCGCCGCCGCCTCCAGCAGCGTGGCCCGGAAGATCTGGCCCCGGGTGGCGCCGACCAGCCGCAGCAGGGCGGTGCGCCGGGTGCGCTGGGCCAGCACGATGGCGAAGGTGTTGGCGATGACGAACCCGGAGACCACCACGGCCACCACCGCGAAGGCGAGCAGGAAGGTGGTGAACTGCCGCAGGTCGCGGACAGCGTCCTCGACCGCCTCGTCGAGAATCTGCCGCCGGTCCTTGACCGTCACGTCGGCGCCGAGCGCCGCGCGGACCCGCTCGACCAGCGCGGCCCGGTCCACCCCGGGCCGGGCGGCGACGAGGATCCGGTCGTAACCGCGCAGGCCGGTCACGGCGAGCGCGTCGGGGCCGGCCAGCCCGATGTACGGGCCACCGACGTCGCGCGAGGTGCCGGCCACGTCGACGGTGCCCACCAGGGTGTACGGCCGCGCGGCACCGGTGGCGCCGCCGACCCGGACCGGGGACCCGAGTCGGAAGCGCTGCGCGGCGACGGTGGCCTCGTCGAGGACCACCTCCCCCGGCCCGGCCGGCAGCCGCCCGGTCACCACCCGGTACGACTGCACGCCCGGGTCGGCGGGGATCGCGGCGAGCACGGCGTACCCGAGCACCGGCCGGCCGTCCGCCCCGGTCACGCCGCCCGAGCCGACCAGCTCGCCTCCGGCCGCGGCCACCCCGTCGACGACCCGTACCCGGTCGAGCAGGGCCGGCGGCAGCGGCTTGTCGTCGCGCCCGTAGACGGCGAGGTCGGTGTGCCGGTCGAAGACACCGGCCTTGGCGTACGCGCCGGCGCGCATGCCGTCGGCGAACATCAGGGTCCCGGCCACGAAGGCCACCCCGAGGACGATCGCCAGCGCGGAGAGGAGCAGGCGCAGCCCGTCGGCGCGGAGCTGGCGCAGGGTGAGGCGGAACATCGCGGTCACCGCCCCACCGGCTGCGGCTCGAGGCGGGCGAGCGCGTCGAGGACCCCGGCGGCGGTCGGCGCGTGCAGCTCGTCGACCAGTCGGCCGTCGGCGAGGAAGACCACCCGGTCGGCGTGGGCGGCCGCCACCGGATCGTGGGTGACCATCACCACGGTCTGGCCGAGCGTGTCGACCGCCTCGCGCAGCAGCCGGAGCACCTCCGCCCCGGACCGGCTGTCCAGGTTGCCGGTCGGCTCGTCGGCGAAGATCACCCAGGGCCGGGTGATCAGCGCCCGGGCCACCGCGACCCGTTGCTGCTGGCCGCCGGAGAGCTCGGCGGGGCGATGCCCGAGGCGGTCGGTCAGGCCGACCGCGGCCACCACCCGGCGCAGCCAGGCGGGGTCCGGCCGTCGGCCGGCGATGGCCAGCGGCAGCACGATGTTCTCCTCGGCGGTGAGGGTCGGCAGCAGGTTGAACTTCTGGAAGACGAAGCCGATCCGGTCCCGGCGCAGCAGGGTGAGCCGGCGGTCGTCGAGCCGGGCGAGTTCGGCGTCGCCGATCCGCACCGACCCGGACGAGGGCGCGTCGAGCCCGGCCAGGCAGTGCAGCAGGGTCGACTTGCCGGAGCCGGACGGCCCCATCACGGCGGTGAACCGGCCGGCGGCGAGGTCCAGGTCGACGCCGTCGAGGGCGACCACCCGGGACTGCCCCGAGCCGTACTCCTTGCGCAGGTGACGGGTGGTGACGGCGGCACCGGTGGTGGTGGCGGTTGCGGACACGGGGTCCTCCTGTCGGACACGGTCAGGTTCGTTTCCGACGCTAGGTCCGGCACCCCGTCATCGATCTCCACCTGCGCGCTCGACCTCGGTACGCCCCGGGTCGCCCCCGACCGGGTGGACCCCTACGACCCGGGTCGTACGCCGGCTCACCCGCCCGGGGTGACCAGCCCGCTCTCGTACGCCAGCACCACGGCCTGGACCCGGTCGCGCAGCTGCAGCTTGGCCAGGATCCGGCCGACGTGGGTCTTCACCGTCGCCTCGGCGACGTGCACCCGGGCGGCGATCTCGGCGTTGGACAGCCCCTGCGCGACCAGCAGCAGCACCTCCCGCTCCCGCTCGGTGAGCTGGGCGAGCCGCGGGTCCTCGGTGGGGCCGGGGCCGAGCTGGCCGGCGAAGCGGTCGAGCAGCCGGCGGGTGATCGACGGGGCCACCACCGAGTCGCCCTCGGCGACCACCCGGATCGCCGCGAGGAGTTCCTCCGGCGGCACGTTCTTGAGCAGGAAGCCGCTGGCACCGGCGCGCAGCGCGGCGAACGCGTCCGCCTCGGTGTCGAACGTGGTGAGCACCAGCACCCGGGGCCGGCCGCCGGTCGACCGGGCGCAGATCCGGCGGGTCGCCTCCACCCCGTCCATGGTCGGCATGCGCAGGTCCATCACGACCACGTCGGCCTCGACCCGGTCCAGCACGCGCAGCGCGTCGGCGCCGTCGATCGCCTCGCCGACCACCGCCAGGTCGGCCTGGGAGTCGAGCACCATCCGGAACCCGGCCCGGACCAGCGCCTGGTCGTCGACGATCACCACACGGACGGTCATGCTCGCTTCTCCTCCTCCGGACCGGCTGCCGACGGTAGCGGCAGGCGGGCCTCCACCCGCCATCCCCCCGCCAGGGTGGGGCCGGCGGTGAGGCGGCCCTCGTACACCCCGACCCGCTCCCGCATGCCGACCAGGCCGTGCCCGCCGGACGGCGCCGGGCGGACCACCGGCCGGCCGCGCCCGTCGTCGACGGCCCGGACCACGACGGCGGCCGGGGACCAGTCGAGGCTCAGCGTCACCGAGGCGCCCACCCCGGCATGCTTGAGCGCGTTGGTCAGCGACTCCTGCACCACCCGGTACGCGGCGTGGTCCACCGGCCCCGGCAGCGGGCGGGCGTCCCGATGGTCGCGCAGCTCGACGGTGAGCCCGGCGGCGCGCACCGCGGCCAGCAGTTCGGGCAGCCGGTCCAGCCCGGCGTCGCGGGCGGGGGCCCGCGCGGCGGCGGGGGGGCGGCGCCCGGGCCGGGGGGGGCCCCCCCCGGGCACGGGCGCCGGGGCGGGGGCGCGGGGGGCGGGGAGCGCGGCCCGCACCTGGTCGGGCTCCCGGTCGAGCTGGCGCAGCGCGGCGGCGGACTGCACCGTGATGGTGGCCAGGGCGTGTCCGACGGTGTCGTGCACCTCCCGGGCGATCCGCAGCCGCTCCTCGCCGACCCGGCGGCGGGCCTCCTGGTCGCGTTCCCGGTCGGCGGCGGCGAGCCGCAGCCGGACCTCCTCGGCGTAGGCGCGGCGGCTGCGGACCAGCGCGCCGAGCAGCAGCGCCACCGCGACCACCGCCACCTGCGGCAGGAACACCACGAGGGTGTCCAGCGGCGGCAGGCCCCGGCGGATGCTCACGTCGGAGCCGGCGGCGAGGAAGAACACCGGCACCGGCAGGGCCCGCCACACGTGCCCGGCGAGCGCCGCGTCGTACAGCGGCACGGCCAGGACCAGGGCGGGCGGGAAGCCCGGGTAGCCGAGCGCGTAGAACGCCAGCAGCGCGGCCGAGACCAGGTAGAGCGCCAC
>NZ_JBSGJR010000642.1:0-3612 GCF_053605645.1 Micromonospora sp. NPDC003776 | reverse complement strand
TGACCGGCGACCACTACTTCACCGCTGAGCCCACGACCGCCGCCCGGCCGCGCGAGGTCGAGTTCTCCGTCGCCGGGCGCGACTACACCCTCGCCGCGAGCTACGACATGGCGCGCCTGACCCGGGCGGAACAGCTGGACCGCCGGCTGGGCGCGGCCGACGTCGAGCTGCGTTGGGTGGCGGAGAACGCGCAGCTCCAGGACGCCTGGGGCAGCAGCTACTGGCCGGTCGGGGCGGACCAGGTGACACGTACCCGGCCGGTCACCGCCGACCAGCTCACCGGTCTGCTGCCCGCCGGCAGCCGGGTCACCCGGGTCCGCTGGTGGGCGCCGTTCGAGCTGCGGTTCGGCGACCGGGTCGGCTCGATCAACGCGCGCGCCCTCGACCTCACCGACCCGCTCGCCCGGCCCCTCGCCCGGCTGCTCGCCGGACGGCGGCCGGCCGCTCCCGACGAGATCGCGGTCAGCCCGCGGGCCCAGCGCCGCCTGGGCGTCGGGCTCGACGAGCCGGTGCGCACCGCCGACGGCACGACCTACCGGGTGGTCGGGGTGGTCGAGTTCCCGGACGACCTCGGGGAACTGGTCGCGTTGCGACCGGAGGCCGTCCGCGGGCCGGTGGAACCGCCGACCGAGAGCTGGCTGGTGGACCTGCCCGGCCCGGTGGACCCCGGCCTGGTGGACCGGCTCAACGCGCGCGGGATCGTGGTGACCGCCCGGGTGCCGCTGCCGGGCCGGGAGGAGTTCGCCGCCGGACCGGGCCTGCCCGACGCCGAGCAGGCGAGCAACACCGTCCTCGTCGGCGGGCTCGGCCTGCTGGAGGTGGTCCTGCTGGTCGGCCCCGCCTTCGCGGTGGGCGTCCGCCGCCGCCGGCGGGACCTCGCCCTGGTCGCCGTGGCCGGCGGGGACGCCGCGCACCTGCGCCGGATCGTGCTGGCCGACGGCGTGGTGCTCGGTGCCGGCGGCGCCGCGCTCGGGCTGCTGCTCGGCGTCGGCGCGGCGTTCGCCGGGCGGCCGCTGGTCGAGCAGTACCTGATGTCCGCCCGGTCCGGCGGCTACCGGGTCTTCCCGGCGGCCCTGGTCGCGATCGCCCTGGTGGCCGTGCTGGCCGGCGTGCTGGCCGCGCTGGCCCCGGCGTGGACCGCCGCCCGCCAGGACGTGGTGGCCGGCCTGGCCGGCCGCCGCCAGCCACCCCGGCACCGCCGACGCTGGCTGGTGCTCGGGGTGCTGCTCACCGCCGTCGGGGCCGGCGTCGCCGCGCTCGGCGCCACCCGCACCTCCCCGACCGTGGTGCTGGCCGGGCTGATCCTCGGGGAGCTGGGGCTGGTCTTCGCCACCCCGACGCTGATCGGGCTGCTCGCTCGGGCCGGGCGGCTGCTGCCGCTGACACCCCGGCTCGCGCTCCGCGACGCCAGCCGCAACCGGTCCTCGGCGGCGCCGGCCATCTCCGCCGTGATGGCGGCGGTGGCCAGCAGCGTGGCTCTCGGCGTCTACCTCGCCGGCGACGACGCCCGCCAGCAGGCGGAGTGGCAGCCCGGCATGCCCCCGGGCAACGTGCTGCTCATGCGCGGCGGTGGCCCGGACGACGGCCCGCTGCCGCCGGCCCGGGAGATCGCCGACCGGGTGCGGGCGGTGCTGCCGGCCGCGACCGTCGCCCCGCTCGCCATCCCGGAGTGCGCGAAGCGGGTGTCCAAGGGGGACTTCTGCCTCGCCAGCGCGGTGCTGCCGGCCGCCCGGCGGTGCCCGTACGGCCCGGGTGACCCGCTCGACGCGGCCGAACGGGCCCGCGCCCGGGCCGACGCGCGCTGCGTCCGGCCGTTCCGCGACCCGAACGGCCTCTACCAGCCGACGGCGGTCGACGACGGCACGGCGCTGGCCGCGTTGACCGGTGCCCCGGCGGCGGAGGTCGCCGCCGCGACCCGGGTGCTCCACCGGGGCGGGGTGGTGGTCACCGACGCCCGGCTCCTGGTGGACGGCCAGGTGACGGTCAGCGTCAGCCGCGGCGACGGCGGGCCCCCGACCACGGTCGACGCCACCTTCCCGGCGTACCTGCTGCGGGGTGGCCTTCCGGTCGACCGGCTCGTGCTCTCGCCGTCGGCCGCGGCGGCCGTCGGGCTGGTCGGCGGGCAACTCGGCTACGTGATCGACACCGCCGGGCCGCCCACCGCCGACCAGCGGCAGCGGCTCGGCGCCGAACTGGCGCCGCTGGCCGCGCTGAGCGTGCAGGTGGAGGAGGAGCACCGCTCCGACCAGCGACCGTTGCTGCTGCTGCTCTCCGTCGGCGCCGGGCTGATCACGCTGGGCGCGGCCGGGGTGGCCACCGGGCTCGCCGCCGCCGAGGGCCGCCGCGACCTCTCCACGCTCGCCGCGGTCGGGGCCGATCCCCGGGTACGCCGCCTGCTGTCGATCTGCCAGGCCGGGGTGATCGCCGTGCTCGGGTCGGCGCTCGGGCTGGTCGCCGGCCTCGGCTCGGCGGCCATCATCCTGGTCTCGCTCAACCGCCGGTACGCCCAGGCGTGGCCGGTGCCGGAGCCGTACCCGCTGGTGGTGCCCGGGCTGACCGTGGCCGTCCTGGTGGTGGTGCCGCTGGTCGCCATGCTGGGCGCGGGACTGCTCACCCGGTCCCGGCTGCCGGTGGAACGCCGGCTGGACTGAGCGTTCGGCCGCGCCCGCGGATCCGGGGGTGTCGCACCCGGGCCGCGGCCGGGCAAACTGGGCTGGTGTCCGCCCTGGGAAGCCTCACCCGCCGCCTCGGTCACCAGAAGTGGTTCGCCGCCACCCTGCGCCTGCTCGTCCCGGCCGACCGGCTGGTCGGCCGGCTGACCAAGGGCCGGGTGGTCGCGTTCGGGCTGGTGCCCTCCCTGGTCATCACCACCACCGGCCGCCGCTCCGGCAAGCCGCGCAGCAACCCCCTGCTGTACGTGCCGGACGGCGACGCCTACGTGGTGATCGGCTCGAACTGGGGGCAGCAGCACCAGCCGTCCTGGTCGCTGAACCTGCTGGCCCAGCCCACCGCCGAGATCGACGTGCGGGGCCGCCGGATCCCGGTCCGCGCCGAACTGATCAGCGGCGACGAGCGGGAGCGGCTCTTCGCCCGCCTGGTCGACGAATGGCCGGCCTACCGCACCTACGTGGAGCGCGCCGGCGGCCGGGAGATCCGGGTGTTCCGCCTGGTCCCCACCGACGGGTCCGGCCCCACCTCCTGAGCCTTCCGGCCCACGCGCGTCCGGTGTGGGCGCGCGCTGCGCCGACCGGCCCGGGCGCGGCGGACGGGTGGGGCCGCGCCGCGTGGCTAGGCTGGTCGGCGTGCGCCGGGTCGCCGACGGGCGGCCCTCGCGCCGGACCGGAGGTGGACCGTGGACGCCGGCGGCACCGATCTGGAGACCGACCGCTACCTGGACGACCCCCGCTGGCGGGTCGCCGAGCGGGTGAGCGACGCGGCACTGCGCCGGTTCCCGGCCGACATCCTCGCCGTGGCGGTGCACGGCCCGCTGGCGCACGGCGACGACGACGGTGGCGGGAACGGCGAGGTGGGCCTGCTGCTGGCGACCTACCGGCCGGGCGGTGGACCGGACCCGTCCACCCGCCGGGTGGACGGGGTGCTGGTCGACCTCAC
>NZ_JBSGJR010000641.1:0-3612 GCF_053605645.1 Micromonospora sp. NPDC003776 | reverse complement strand
CAGCTTGGGCCGCGGCGGCAGGTCGGCGGCGGCGTCGAGGCGTACCGCGCCGGGGTCGAAGCCGAGCACGCCGGAGGTCTCGTACGCGCCGCCGTGCCCGCGGGCCGGCGGCTCGCCGTAGATGTCGGCGGTCTCCGCCGGGGTGACCAGCTGGAACCAGTTGACCAGCAGCAGGCTGGCGGTCCGCCGCCCGGAGACCCATTCCATCGCGGCCCGGACGGTGGACATGTTGGCGTCGTGGCCGTTGACGACCAGCAGCCGGGGAAACCCGGCGACGACGATCCCCTCGATGACGTCGGCAAGGTAGCCGACCGCGATCTCCGGCCGGATCGCGACCGTCCCCGGCCAGGGACGGGTCTGCCCCGGGCAGGCGGCGTAGGCGACCGCGGGGAAGAGCACGCCGCGCGGACCGGAGTCCTCGGCGCTCTCTCCGGCGAAGCCCTCGGCGAGGATCAGGTCGGTGCCGAGCGGCAGGTGCGGGCCGTGCCACTCGACCGCGCCGACCGGGAGCACCGCGAAGTCCGCCGCCGCGGCGACGGCTGCCAGCTCGCCGCCGGGGATCCGGGCGGCGGGGAGCAGCCCGCCGCCCGCCGGCCAGCGGTCGATCACGCGGTCCATTGCGCCGCCTCCCGGCTGGCCTTCGGGCCGCTCTCCAGCCGTCCGGAGGCCACCATCACCACGAAGATCAGGACGATCTGGAGCATGCCGTACGCGGCCGCGGTCCCCACCTCGAACGAGTACATCCGGTTGTTGATCTCGACGGAGATCGGCGCCGTCTCCGAGGTGTAGATGAGCACCGAGGCGACGAACTCGCCGACGCCGTGCACGAAGGCGAGCAGCGCGCCGGCCAGCACGCCCGGCAGCATCAGCCGCAGGGTGACCGTGCCGAACGCCCGCCACCAGGACGCGCCCAGGTTGCGGGCGGCCTCCTCGAGCGACGGGTCGAGCTGGGCCAGCGCCGCCGAGCTGGAGCGGAACACCAGCGGCAGGAACCGCACGAAGTAGGCCAACGGCATGATCCAGAAGGTCCCGATCAGCACCTGGCCGAGGCTGAACGCGTTGCCGGTGCTGAACGCCGAGATCAGGTTGATCGCCACCACCGTGCCTGGCAGCGCCCAGGCCAGCATGACCGCCACGTCGAGCAGGCCACGTCCGCGGAAGTTCAGCCGGCGCACCGCGTACGCGATGAGCACGCCGACCACGACGCAGCCGACGGTGGCGATCAGGCTCATGTTCAGCGAGTTGACGATCGGCCGGTACGCCTCCGGGTCGGAGAAGATCGTGACGAAGTTCTGGGTGGTGTACGCCGACGGGATCACCTCGGTCGTCCAGGAGCCGTCCTCGGAGAACGCCACCAGGGCGATCGTCCCCACCGGGGCGAGCAGCACCACAGTGGCGAGCACCGAGGCGAGCAGGGCCAGCCAGCGGCCGAACGGGTTGGTGATCTCCCGGCGGTGCGCGGCGATGCCCTTGGACTGGGACCGGTAGCTGCGCCGCCCCTCGTACCAGCGCATGCCGAGCAGGAACAGCACCGACACCACGCCGAGCACCGAGGCGTACGTGGAGGCCATCGGCAGGTCGCCGTTGGTGCGGTTGATGTAGATCTGCATGGTCATCGTCTGGTCCACTCCGAACAGCAGCGGAGCGGTGTACGACGCCAGCGACGTCATGAAGACCAGCAGCGAGGCGGAGACCAACGCCGGGGTGAGCATTGGCAGCAGCACGGTCCGCCAGACCCGGACCCGGCCGGCGCCCAGGTTGTACGCGGCCTCCTCGACCGACGGGTCCATGCCGACCAGCGCGGCCGAGGTCGCCAGGTAGAAGAACGGGTACATGGTGAAGGTGTGCACCACCAGCACCCCGGCGATGCCGCTGAACGGCAGCACCGGGTTCTCCGTGCCGAACAGGTGCTGGAGGCCCCGCGGCAGGATGCCGGTCTCGCTGTAGAGCAGCTGGAACGAGATTGCCCCGATCAGGGGCGGCAGCGCCGCCGGCACCAGGATGATGGCCTCGATCAGCCGACGGCCCGGGAACGAGAAGCGCTTGAGCAGGAACGCCATCGCCACCCCGACGATGCCGCAGAGCAGCACGCTGGCGGCCGAGATCACCAACGAAGTGACCAGCGCGGACCGGGCGACCCCGTCGCCGGTAAGGAAGGTGGCGTAGTTCGCCGGGCCGTCCACCCCGACGCTCTCGGCGAAGGTGGCGAACATCGGCTGGACGACGTACCCGAAGAGGATCAGCGCCAGCGGGAAGACCAGGAGGTACGGGAACCAGGGCGAGTTGGCGCCGACGGTGAGCCGCCGGGACCGGCGGGCCCGCGGCGGCGCCGGGTCGCCGGTGGCCGGTGGGACGGTGGCCGCGCTGGGGGTGGCGGGAATGGTGCTCATGGGCGCACCACCCACATCCGCTGCCGAGGCAGCCGCAGTCCGACCTGGTCGCCGACGGCCAGCCCGGCCGGGACGTCGATCGCCGCGACCTGCACCGGCTCGCCGGCCACGTCGACCACCAGGTTGGTGGCCATGCCGGTGAACTCCAGCTCGGTCACCCGGCCGCTGAGGGCACCGGCCTCGGTGGCCGAGGTGAGCCCGACGTGCTCGGGCCGCACGGAGACCAGCGCCGTCCCGCCCTCGCGCAGCCCGTGCTCGGCCGGCGCGGCCACGGTGACCTGGTCACCGCCGGGCAGCGCCACGGTGACGTTCTCCGGGCCGGCCGCGGCCACCGGCAGGCTGAGCACGTTGCTGCGGCCGATGAACCGGGCCACGAACGCGTTGGCCGGCCGGTGGTAGATCTCCTGCGGCGCGCCGATCTGCTGGACCCGGCCGGACTCCATGACGGCGATCCGGTCGGACATCGCCATCGCCTCGGCCTGGTCGTGGGTGACGTAGATGGCGGTGGTGCCGCTCTCCTGCTGGATCCGGCGGATCTCGACGCGGGTCTCCTCGCGCAGCTTGGCGTCGAGGTTGGACAGCGGCTCGTCGAGCAGCAGGGTGCGCGGCCGGATGACCAGGGCCCGGGCGAGCGCGACCCGCTGCTGCTGGCCGCCGGAGAGCTGGTCGATGCGGCGGTCGCCGTACCCGGCCAGGTGCACCTGGCCGAGCGCTTCCTCGACCCGCCGCTTCGACTCGACCCGGCCGACCTTGCGGATCTTCAGGCCGTACGCGACGTTCTGCGCGACGGTCATGTGCGGAAAGAGAGCGTAGTTCTGGAACACCATGCCCGTGTCGCGCTTGTTCGGCGGCCGGTGGGTGACGTCCTCCGCACCGAAGCGAATCCGGCCCGAGGTGGGGAAGTAGAAGCCGGCCACCATCCGCAGGGTGGTGGTCTTGCCGCAGCCGCTCGGGCCGAGCAGGGTGAAGAACTCCCCCGCGGCGATCCTGATGTCGACGTCGTCGACGGCCGCGGTGTCGCCGGCGCGTGCGAAGCGCTTGCTCACCGACTCCAGCGTGACATCGATCATGATGCCTCTCCTTGCGTCCGGTACCGGGTCCGACCGGTGGTGGGTGGGGCCAGACCCGGTCTGGCGGTGCGTGCGAGCGGCGGGTGGCGGGGGGGGTTGGGCCCCCCCCCCCCCCGGGGGAGCCCAGGTTGATGTTTGTGGGGGTTCATGGG
>NZ_JBSGJR010000640.1:0-3613 GCF_053605645.1 Micromonospora sp. NPDC003776 | reverse complement strand
GGGCCGCAGTCGGTGGTGGGCGTGATGGGCGGGCACGCGGTGCACCGCGGCAGTGCCGCGTACCGGATGGCGGCGGTGCTGGGCTGGGAGCTGGCGCGGGCCGACCGGCTGGTGGTGACCGGCGGCGGCCCGGGCGTGATGGAGGCGGCCAACCTGGGCGCCTTCCTGGCCGCGTGGCCGGCGGAGGAGCTGACCGCGGCGATCGACGTGCTGGCCACCGCGCCCGACTTCACCGACCACGACCGCTACACGGAGGCGGCGCTGCGGGTCCGGGCGAGGTACGCGGCCGGACCCACGCTCCCGACCCCGCGCCCGGCCGCCGCCGGCACCGAATGGGCCCGCTCCGGCGGCCTGGCCATCCCCACCTGGTTGTACGGGCACGAGCCGGCGAACCTCTTCGCCGGGCGGATCGCCAAGTACTTCTCCAACGCGATCCGGGAGGACACCATCCTGCGGCTCGCCCGGGGCGGCATCGTCTTCGCGCCGGGCCGGGCCGGGACCGTGCAGGAGGTGTTCCAGGCGGCCACCAAGACCTACTACGGCACCGACGGGGCGAGCGGGGCGTACGTCTTCCTGGACCGGGCGTACTGGACCACGGAGCTGCCCGTCGAGGCACTGCTGCGGCCGCTCTTCGCCGCCTCCCCGTTCGGCGACCTCTCGGCCACCGTGCACCTGACCGACGACGTCCGCGAGGCGGTCCGGGTACTGACGGCATGAAAAAGGAGGGGCCCCTCGGGGCCCCTCCTTTTTCTTCAGGTCACTTCATCTTGGTGCCGGTGGAGCGCAGGGCCTCGCAGGCCTCGACGACCCGGGCGGCCATGCCGGCCTCGGCGGCCTTGCCCCAGACCCGCGGGTCGTACATCTTCTTGTTGCCGACCTCGCCGTCCACCTTGAGCACGCCGTCGTAGTTGCGGAACATGTGGTCCGCGACCGGGCGGGTGAAGCAGTACTGGGTGTCGGTGTCGATGTTCATCTTCACCACGCCGTAGTCCAGCGCCTCGCGGATCTCAGACAGCAGCGAGCCGGAACCGCCGTGGAAGACCAGGCTGAGCGGCTTCTCCTTGCCGTACTTGGCGCCGACCGCCACCTGGATGTCGTGCAGCACCTGCGGGCGGAGCTTGACGTTGCCCGGCTTGTAGACGCCGTGCACGTTGCCGAAGGTCAGCGCCGCCATGTAGCGGCCCTTCTCGCCGAGGCCGAGCGCCTCGACCATGGCCAGACCGTCCTCGACGGTGGTGTAGAGCTTCTCGTTGATGGCGTTCTCGACGCCGTCCTCCTCGCCGCCGACGACGCCGACCTCGATCTCGAGGACGATCTTGCCCTTGGCGGCCTCGGTGAGGAGCTGCTCGGCGATCTCCAGGTTCTCGGCCACCGGCACGGCCGAACCGTCCCACATGTGCGACTGGAACAGCGGCTCCTGGCCGTTCTTCACCCGCTCCTGGGAGATGCCCATCAACGGCCGGACGAACTTGTCCAGCTTGTCCTTCGGGCAGTGGTCGGTGTGCAGCGCGATGTTGACCGGGTAGTTCTTGGCCACCTCGTGGGCGTACGCGGCGAACGCCGTCGCGCCGGTCACCATGTCCTTGATCGACGGGCCGGACAGGTACTCGGCGCCGCCGGTGGAGACCTGGATGATGCCGTCGCTCTCCGCGTCGGCGAAGCCCTTGAGCGCCGCGTTCAGCGTCTGCGAGGAGGTCACGTTGATCGCCGGGTACGCGAACCGACCGGCCTTGGCCCGGTCCAGCATCTCCGCGTAAGCCTCGGGGGAAGCGATGGGCATGTCGAACGCTCCTTACTTACCGCTCTCGGCCGTGCAGGCCGCTGTCTTCCTTGGGTGCGCCGGACCGCGCTGTCCACCGCGGGCAGTATCCCGTAGAAGCCGGCGGCGGGCACAACCGACCCGGAAACCGCTCACGAGCGGTCCAGGTGGTCCGGCACGGCGACGCTGATCAGCCAGCTCACCACCGCCATCACGATGGCGCCCCAGAAGGCGGCCCAGAAGCCGTCGACATGGAACGGCAGGTGCAGCTGACGGGCGATCCAGTCGGTGAGAAGGAACAGCAGGGCATTGACCACGAGCGCGAACAGACCGAGCGTGATCAGGTAGAACACACAGCCGAACACCTTGATGACCGGCTTGAGCACCGCGTTGACCACACCGAAGATGAGCGCCACCGCGAGCAGGGTGAGGGCCGTGTTCGCCCCGTTCCGGCCGGTCACCGCCACGCCGGGCACGATCAGCGTGGTGATCCACAACGCGATGGCCGTGATCACCAGTCGGATCAGGAAGCCCACCCCATCATCCTGGCATCGGGTACCGCGCCGGGCGGGAAAACCCGCCGAGTCCGCCGCGTCGCGGGCCCGCCCGCGCCGCCCGCCGGTTCGGGCCGGCTCCGAGCGCTGCCCGGCACCAGGCCGTACGGTGTGGTGGTAACTGTCCGCACCGAGATCCAGGGAGGGACGATGGGTCAGCCCGACGAGGACTTCGCCCCGAGCGACCACCTCGCTCCGGAAGAGCGGGACCTGGAGGCGGAGCCGGCCGACGCGGTCGAGCAGGCGGTGGCGGTGGCCCCGGACGACGCCGACGGAGAGCCGCACCGCGGCCTGGAGGTCGGCGACTGGGACGCGATGGAGCAGGCCCGGGTGGTCGCCGCCGACGAGGACGACTACCGCTGACGTGCCGGGGAGGGGCCGATGGCCCCTCCCCTGGTCAGCGCAGCCCGGTGACCTGCCCGGGGTGGGCGCTGATCCACTCGCCCAGCCGGTCGGTGCGCAGCGCGTCGAGGAAACCCGGCCCGAGGCGAGGATCGAGCCGGAAGCTGGTGTTGCCCGGCTTCTCCACATGCTCGCCGGGCAGGACCACGCCGACCGGCTCCGCGTGGGCGGCCTGCGCCGCCACCGAGCCCAGTGCCGCGAGAGAGGTGTCGCCGGTGTCGGCGACCACCCCGGCGCTGAGGTGCTGCAGCAACTGGCTGAGGAAGAGCGGGTTGGTGAAGGTGTCCCGCTCCTGGAGCCCGCGGAGCAGGCCGGCGGCGTACCGCTCGGCGTTGCGGTCCCGGTCCAGCACGCCGTCGGGCAGTTCGATCCGCTGGCGGAGCAGGTCCACCGAGTCGCTCCCGTTGAGCTGCTGGCAGCCCGCCGGGAAGACCCGGCCGGTGTGTATCGAACGGACCCGCTGCGGCAGGCAGACCCGGACACCGCCGATGAGGTTGGTGAGCTCCCGCACCGCCGGATAGGTGAGCGCCCCGCCGGCGTCGATCCGTACGCCGAGGGCGTCCGCCACCGCGTCCCGGGTGGCCCGGTAGCCCCGGTCGAGGTCGGGCCGCGGCTCGCCGGCGCCGAACGAGAACGCCGCGTTGAGATGCTGCGTCCCCTTGCCTGGGACGGTGACCTCCAGGTAACGCGGGAGCGAGACCAGATAGAGGCGGCTGCGGTCGGCCGGGATGTGCACCAGCAGCACCGAGTCGGCGCGCCGGACCTGCCGGTCGGCGTTGCCGTCCACGCCGACGATCAACACGTTCAACGCCCCGGCCGGTGCCGGCGCCGGCGCGGCCGGGGGGGCCCGCCGGTTGCCGGGCCGGGGGGGGCGCGCACGGCTGTACTCCCCTCACAA
>NZ_JBSGJR010000639.1:0-3632 GCF_053605645.1 Micromonospora sp. NPDC003776 | reverse complement strand
GTACTTCGAGACCAACCACGAGGAGTCCTCGGGCATCATCCCGGCGCCGTTCCTCGGTGCCGGCAAGTACCTGGTCCCGGGCCGGGCGGGCCGGGAACGTCCCGCCCGCCCGGCTCCGGGCGAACGCCCGGCGCGACCCGCCGGTGGGGCGGGCGCGGCCCGGCCGGCGCCCGGTGAGCGGCCGACGGGTCCGCCCCGGCAGGAGCCCGACGCCGCGCCCGAGGCGGGGGAGGGCTGATGCCGACCTGGTTGGAGCTGGTCCTCCGGGTGGCGGCCGTGCTGGTCGCGTTCCTCACCCTGCCGCTGATCGTCGGCCAGACCGAGCACAAGGTGATGGCGCACATGCAGGGCCGGCTCGGCCCGATGTACGCGGGCGGCTTCCACGGCTGGGCGCAGCTCGTGGCCGACGGCATCAAGTTCGTGCAGAAGGAGGACGTCACCCCGCGCGACGCGGACCGCCCGGTGTTCCGGCTGGCCCCCGCGGTCGCCCTGGTGCCGTACCTGCTCGCCCTGCTGGTGATCCCGCTCGGTCCGGGTGACCTGGTCGGGCAGCCGCTGGACATCGGCCTGTTCTTCGTGCTGGCCGTGGTCGGCATCGGGGTGCTGGCGGTGCTCATGTCGGCCTGGTCCTCGGCCAACAAGTACAGCCTCCTCGGTGGCCTGCGCGGCGCCGCCCAGCTGCTCGGCTACGAGCTGCCCCTGGTGCTCTCCGCCGCCTCGGTGGCGATGGCGGCCGGGACGCTCAGCCTGCCCGGCATCGTCGAGGCGTGGCGGCCGTGGTGGCTGCTCTGGCAGGCGCCGGCGCTGGTGGTGTTCTTCGTCGCCGGGCTGGCCGAGATCCGGCGGCCCCCGTTCGACATGCCGGTGGCCGACTCCGAGCTGGTGTTCGGCTACATGACCGAGTACACCGGCCTGCGCTTCGCGTTCTTCCTGCTCGCCGAGTACGTCGGCATCGTGGTGATCGCCGCGCTGACCACCGTGCTCTTCCTCGGCGGCTGGCAGGGCCCGTTCGCCGACGCCCAGCTCGGCTGGCTGTGGACCCTGCTCAAGGTGTTCGCCGTCGCGTTCGTGATCATCTGGCTGCGGGTGTCCTACCCGCGCCTGCGTGAGGACCAGCTCCAGCGCCTCTGCTGGCTGGTCCTCGTCCCCCTAGCCCTGGCCCAGCTCGTCCTCACCGCCGCCGTCCGCCTCGCCCTCTGACCGCCCCCCCGCCCTCCCTCGTCGCGTCGATCTTGCACATCCTGCCCCGACGAAGAGGGCGGAACGGGCTGCTCGCGGGCGCAAAGCGCAAGATCGACGGGAGTCGGCGGGGCGGGACGTGGGCGGGTCAGGGCAGCGGGGTGTGGGCGGGGTCGACGCGCTCGGTGGGGGCGGGCGGGCCGGGCGGGGTGCCGTCGCCGAAGGGGCGCCCGCCGAGTTCCTCCCGGCCGTGTGGGGTGAGCCAGTTCGACAGGTCGGGACCGAGCGGCACGATGCCGGTCGGGTTGATGTCCCGGTGCACCTCGTAGTAGTGCCGCTTGATGTGGTCGAAGTCGATGGTGTCGCCGAAGCCGGGGGTCTGGAACAGATCCCGGGCGTACGCCCAGAGCACCGGCATCTCGGAAAGCTTCTGGCGGTTGCACTTGAAGTGGCCGTGGTAGACCGGGTCGAAGCGGACCAGTGTGGTGAAGAGCCGGACGTCGGCCTCGGTGATCGTGTCGCCGACCAGGTAGCGCTGCCCGGACAGCCGCTCGCTCAACCAGTCCAGCCGGTCGAAGAGCCGGTGGTACGCCTTGTCGTACGCCTCCTGGCTGCCGGCGAAGCCGCACCGGTAGACCCCGTTGTTCACGTCCGCGAAGACCACCGCGTTGACCTCGTCGATCTCGTCCCGCAGCCGCCCCGGGTAGAGCTCCGGCGCGCCCGGCCGGTGGTACGCCGTCCACTCCGTCGACAGGTCCAGGCTCATCTGCGCGTAGTCGTTGGTGACCACCTGCCCGGTCGGCACGTCCACGATCGCCGGCACGGTGATGCCGCGGTCGTACCCGGGGAACCGCTTGAAGTACGCCTCGGCCAGCCGTTCGATGCCGAGCATCGGGTCCCGGCCGCCCGGGTCGAGGTCGAAGGTCCAGCTCCGCTTGTCGTGGGTCGGGCCGGCCACCGCCATCGAGATGGCATCCTCCAGCCCGAGCAGCCGGCGGACGATGATCAGCCGGTTCGCCCACGGGCAGGCCCGGCTCACCGCGAGCCGGTACCGTCCGGGTTCCACCGGCCAGCCGTCCCGCCCGTCGGCGGTGATCCGGGTGGCGATGTACCGCTGGTCCCGGGTGAACTCGGCACCCGGTTCCACGTACCTGCCGCCCGTGCGCTCCAGGATCTCGTCGTCACTGCCGCCCACGCCGCCTCCCGAGAAATGTCGTCGGCTTCCATCATGGTCGCTCCGGCGGTCTCCGTCAGGCCGAGCGGAGCTAGGCTGCCGCGGTGACCGATCTGGAGGCGGCGGCCCGACGCTTCATCGCCGACGTGTGGAACGCCGGCCGCGAGGAGAGCGCGTACGACCTGGTCGCCGCGGACTGCCCGGGGCTGGGCGGGACCGGTCCGGCCGCCACGCTGGCCTGGCACCGGGACCGGCGAGCGGCCTTCCCCGACCTCCGCTACAAGATCGTCGAGCTGGTCGCCGCCGGTGACCGGGTGGCCGTGCACTGGCGGGCCGCCGGCACCCAGGCCGGACAGTTCGGCCCGGTGCCGCCCACCGGCCGGGTGGTCAGCTATTCGGGCGCGTCCTTCCTCCGCTTCGACGACGCCGGCCGGATCGTCGACGTGTGGAGCGTCAACGAACTGTTCCAGGTGCTCCAGCAGCTCGGCGTGGAGATGCTCCCGCCGGCCTGAGCGGAAGCCGTACCTCGACCGACCGGTGAACGGCGTGCTCGGCATCCCGAGGCGCCGGCAAGAGCCGGGTGGTGGTCGCGCGCATCATGGGCACAGGGCAGGATGGGCGGCATGAGCGAGCGGAGCGCGCCCGGCGAGGGGCTGGTGAAGGGGCTGGCGGTCACGTTGAAGACGATGACCCGCCGCTCGACCACCCAGCAGTACCCGGACGTCGCCCCCGAGTTGCCGCCGCGCTCGCGCGGTGTGATCGCGCTGCTGGCGGAGAACTGCACGGTCTGCATGCTCTGCGCCCGGGAGTGTCCGGACTGGTGCATCTACATCGACTCGCACAAGGAGGAGGTGGTGGTGCCCGGGGCCGCCCGCGCCCGGCAGCGCAACGTCCTCGACCGGTTCGACATCGACTTCTCGCTCTGCATGTACTGCGGCATCTGCGTCGAGGTCTGCCCCTTCGACGCGCTCTACTGGTCACCCGAGTTCGAGTACGCCGAGTACGACATCAGGGACCTGCTGCACGACAAGGACCACCTCGGCGAGTGGATGGCCACCGTGCCACCGCCGCCGGCCCACGACCCGCACGGTGACCCCTCGAAGGAGGAGACCACCGCCGCCCGCAAGGCCGCGGCGCCGGCCGCGCGTCCCACCCCGGCCCGCCCCGAGCCGGGCGCGCCGCAGGGAGGTACGCCGTCATGACCGGTGCGGCTGCGGGACGAGATCGTCGAGGTCAACGCGGTGGTCTTCGCGGACGTGAACAACGGGGTCTACCGGTG
>NZ_JBSGJR010000638.1:0-3634 GCF_053605645.1 Micromonospora sp. NPDC003776 | reverse complement strand
GACCGGCGTGAGCCGGGCGGCCAGCTCGGCCTTCAACGCGATCACCGTGAGGTCGTGGCCGAGCAGGTCGTGCACGTCCCGGGCGAAGCGCAGCCGCTCCTCGGCGGCGGCCAGCCGGACCCGGGCGGCCTGGCCCTGGCGGGCCTCGACGAGCAGGTCCCAGAACCAGACCTGCACCCAGCTGACCGCGGCCACGCCGAGACCGACACCGCCGGTGATGAGCGCGCTGTCGCGGACGGCGACGCCCGTCCAGCCGGCCACCGCGACCGCGACCCCGACCACGACGACCGTCCCGGCCAGCGCGGTCAGCGGCCGCAGCAACAGCGGGAAGATCCCCACCAGTGAGGCGCCCAACCAGGCCCAGGTCGGCCAGCTGCCGGCGGCGACCGGTCCGACCAGCGGCACGCTGAGCACGGCAGCCCCAGCGAGGACGACGTACCCGCGGCGCCGCCGTTCGTCGGCGAGCCACGGCGTGACCGCGGCGTGGACGACGGCCGCCTGCGCGGCGACGAACGCCACCAGCCCGACCGCGCCGAGGGCCAGCCGCACCGGATCCGGCTCCCGGCCCAGCCCGACGCCCGGCAGCAGCAGGGTGGCGCCCAGGTTGGTGGCCAACGACGCCAGGGTGAGCCGGCGCGCTCCACGCAGCCAGCGGTCCGCCGCCTCGACCGTCATGCCCGCCGATCCTATTGGCGGCGGCCAACCGGTTCACCCCCGCCGAATGTCACGGCCGCACCGTGCACAACGCACGGAATCGCCGTGACGAACACGCCTGTCCCCCGGACGGCCGCGGCGGGCAGGGTCGGGACATGACGGAGACGACGGTACGCATACCCCCGGGATCGGACCGCGCCGGCCGCCGGCTGGCGCGGCACCTCGCCGAGATGGTCGTGGCGATGGTGGCCGGCATGGTGCTGCTCGAACCGCTGTGGCGGGTCGGCGCGACGGTGCTGGGCGGCGCGGGCGGCCTCGCCCGGCCGGACGTGGCGGCGCTGGTGATGGCCACGGACATGGCGCTCGGCATGGTGGCCTGGATGTGGCACCGGGGCCACGGCCGGGGCGCCACCGCGCAGATGGTCGGCGCCATGTACGTCCCGTTCCTGCTGTTTCTGCCCCCCTGGTGGGCCGGGCTGGTCGGCGACGACGCGCTGCTGCTCGGCGGCCACCTGCTGATGCTGCCGGCGATGCTGCTGGTGGCGCTGCGGCACCGGCACGAGCGGCCTGCGCCGGCCGCCCGGCATCCGGTCGTCGCGGCGGCGGCGCGCCGGTGGCCGACCGGCCTCGCGCTCCTGGTGACGCTCGACCTCTGGCTCGCCCCGACCGTGCTGTCCCCGTGGACGCTGCTGGTGCTGCCGACCGGGTACCTGCTGATCGGCACCTGGCGGCGGCAGTGGCGGGACCACCGGACGCTGGCGGTGCAGCTCGCCGGGCTGGTCGGCTGGGTCGGGCTGGCGGCGGCGGCCCTGGTCGGGCCGACCGGCCTCGCCGGCTGGCTGGTGGCCGCCGGCTGGCTCGGGCACGCCGCCTGGGACGCGGCGCACCACCGCACGGGCCGGGTGGTGCCCCGGCGGTACGCGGAGTTCTGCGGCGTGTTCGACGTCATGGTGGGGATCACCGTCGCGCTGGCCCTGGTCGCCGGCTGATCCGTCCGTGCCGCCGGCCGGTCCACGCCGCACTCCGGTGCGGGTCACGACGGGGGTGGACCGGCCGGCTCCGCCACCCCGTCGGCGCCGGCGGGGACGTGACCGGCGCCACGGTACGAGGGCGGAGACGTGTCCGGGCCGACGGTTGCGCCGGTCGCCGCGCCGGGCCGGCGGCGGTGATGAAAGGCTTGACGCCATGAGTTCCGGAGCAACACCGACCGACCCCGCCGCCGTCGACGCCGACGAGGCCCCCGCCTTCGCCGACCTCGGGCTGCGCCCCGAGCTGCTGGGCGCGCTCGCCGCGCTCGGCTACGAGGAGCCGACCCCCATCCAGCGCGAGGCGATCCCGACGCTGCTGGCCGGCCGGGACCTGCTCGGGCAGGCGGCGACGGGCACCGGCAAGACGGCCGCGTTCGCCCTGCCGCTGCTGCAGCGGATGCCCGACGGGCGGACCGGGGGCGATCCGGTGTCGCTGGTGCTGGTGCCCACCCGGGAGCTGGCGGTGCAGGTCTCCGAGGCGTTCCACCGGTACGGCAAGGACCTGGGCGCCCGGGTCCTGCCGATCTACGGCGGCCAGCCGATCGGCCGCCAGCTGCGCGCCCTCGACCTGGGCGTGGACGTTGTGGTGGCGACGCCGGGCCGGGCGCTGGACCACATCGCCCGGGGCACCCTGCGGCTGGGTTCGCTCGCCACGGTCGTGCTGGACGAGGCGGACGAGATGCTCGACATGGGCTTCGCCGAGGACATCGAGGCGATCCTGGAGCACGCCCCGGCCGAGCGCCAGACGGTGCTCTTCTCCGCCACCATGCCGGCGCGGATCGACGGGCTGGCCCGGCAGCACCTGACCGACCCGGTCCGCATCCAGATCGGGCGCGAGCAGCCGGTGGCCGGCGAGGCGCCCCGGGTGCGGCAGAGCGCGTACATCGTGGCGCGGGCGCACAAGCCGGCGGCGCTGGGCCGGGTGCTGGATGTGGAGTCGCCGACGGCGGCGATCGTCTTCTGCCGCAGCCGCGAGGAGGTGGACCGGCTCACCGAGACGATGAACGGCCGGGGCTACCGGGCGGAGGCGCTGCACGGCGGGATGAGCCAGGAGCAGCGGGACCGGGTGATGGGGCGGCTCCGGGCGGGAACCGCGGACCTGTTGGTGGCCACCGACGTGGCGGCGCGCGGCCTGGACGTCGAGCAGCTCACCCACGTGGTGAACTACGACGTCCCGTCGGCGCCGGAGTCGTACGTGCACCGGATCGGCCGGGTGGGCCGGGCCGGCCGGGAGGGCGTGGCGATCACCCTCGCCGAGCCGCGCGAGCACCGGATGCTCAAGACCATCGAGCGGGTCACCGGCCAGCGGATCGCCATAGACAAGATCCCGACGGTGGCGGACCTGCGGACCCGGCGGCTGGAGCTGACCCAGGCGGCGCTGCGGGAGTCGTTGCTGGAGGACGACCTGGAGCCGTTCCGGGTGATCGTGGAGTCGTTGTCGGACGAGTTCGACATGATGGAGGTCGCCCTCGCCGCGGTGAAGCTCGCCCACGAGGCGGCCCTGCCCGGCACGGCGGACGAGGAGGAGGAGATCCCCCAGGTGGCGGTCCGCCCGGCCCGTGAGCCCCGGCCGGCGGCTGAGCGGCGCGGTGGCGCTCGCCCCCGCGCCGGCGGCACCACGCAGGTCTTCATCGGGCTGGGCCGGCGCGCCGGGGTCCGCCCGCAGGACCTGGTCGGGGCGATCACCGGGGAGACCGGGGTCAGCGGCCGGGACATCGGCTCGATCGAGATCGCCGACCGGTTCTCCCTGGTGGAGGTGCCGTACGCGCTCGCCGACGAGGTGATCCAGGGGCTGCGGGGCAGCACCATCAAGGGCCGTAAGGCGACCGTACGCCGGGATCGCGACGGCGACGGCGGCGGCGAGCGCCGCTTCGACGGCGACCGGCGGGAGCGCCGCGGCCGGGACGGCGACGGCGGCGAGCGTCGGGAGCGCCGGGACCGCTGGTGAGCAC
>NZ_JBSGJR010000637.1:0-3643 GCF_053605645.1 Micromonospora sp. NPDC003776 | reverse complement strand
AGGCCGTTGGCCCGGCTGGTTTCCCGACCTCCTCGGGCGGCGGCGTTGGGCGGGGGGGCGTCGCGGGGCGGCCGGGCTGTCAGCGCGGTCGGGTGGGGGGGTATGTCCCCCGCCGCGCCCCGCCGGCCCCCGGCGCGCCGCCCCCCCCGGTCCACGGGGCACCGCAACACCCGGGGGGGCCGCGCGGACGCCCCGCCGAGGCGGGAGCCGTACACGGTCGAGCAGGAGATCGACGACCTGGGGGCGGTGCTCGCGCACACCGGCGCGCGCCGGGTGATCGGGCACAGCTACGGCGCGTTCGTGGTGCTACGCGCCGCGCTCCGGCTGCCGCTGGAGCAGGTCGTGGCCTACGACGCGCCGCTCTGCCTCGCCGGCCACGGCCTACCCACGCACTACCTCGACCCGGCCGAGGAGGCGGTCCGCGCCGGGGACATTCCCCGCGCGATGGCCCTGGTCGGCGCGGGCGTCAACCCGCAGGACGCGGCGTCGCGACTGCCGCTCGGCGTGCAGACCGCGATCTGCCGGCTGTTCCTGCGTACCCCGATCGGCCGGACGATGGGCGCGCTGCTGCCCATGACGCTGCGCGAGACCCGGCAGATCCAGGCGCACGAGGCACCGGCCGAGGAGTACGCCGGGATCGCGGCCGAGGTCCTGCTGGCCTGCGGCGCCAAGGCCGCCCCCTGGTACGCCGAGGTCAACGAGATGTTGGCCGCGGTCCTGCCCCGGGCGCGCACGCTCCAGGTCCCCCGCTGCGGCCACAACGGCATCGCGGTCGCCCCACCCCGCCTGGTCGACCCGATCGCCACCTTCCTCGCCTCCCCCACCGGGTCCGAGCGGCCCGCTCCGGCGTGAGTCGATCAAGGGGTTTGCGTCACGCGGCGGCCGGTTCCTGACGCAAACTCCTTGATCAACACGAGGGGCAACGCCACAACCGGGCGGGGCGGCGGTCAGTCGGTGAGGAGGATGCCGGTCATGAGGACGCCTCTCGCGAGGTTGAGGACGCCTTCGCAGCCGGGGTAGCCGACCCGGGCGAGGGCGCCGGAGCCCGTGCGGCCGAACAGGTACGGGGCGAGGCTGTACGGCACCTCCGCGCTGACCGTCTCACCCGTTTCGATCTGCACGAAGTCCATGGTGACCCGGTCCGCCTCGTGGTAGCGCTGCAGGATGTTGCCGCCCGCGTCGATCGCGGCGCGTACCCCGTCCTCCCAGGCGACCGGGCTCATCTCCCGGCCGATCAGCACCCCGTGTCCGGCGGAGCCGCCGGCCGGCTTGGCGACCAAATCGGCCTGCTCGGCGAGGGCCCGGTCGAGCTGGTCGGCGGTGAGCGCGACGGTGTGCGGCACGTACCGGCGGACGAGCGCCCGGTCGGTGTCGGAGAGCAGGTCGAGGTCCGCCCAGAGCCAGGCGTAGTTCAGCTTGTTGCTGAGCAGCCAGGCCGCGGTGCTCACGAACATCGGCAGGGTGCCGGCGGCCAGGGCGCCGGCGACCGCGTCCAGGCCGGAGCTGGGGGTGACCCGGTTGGGTACGAAGAGCCGGAACAGCGCGTCGACGGGCGCGCCGGCCACCACGAGCCGCCGCTGGTCGTCGAGGGTGGCCCCGGCGACCGGCCCGATGACCAGGTCGATGCCGAAGGGCCGGGCCTGGTCGGCGAGCGGGGACAGGATCCTGATGAAGGTCTCCGGGTCGTCGAGCCCCGGGTACTCGGCGTCGAAGTCCATCAGCAGCGCCACCCGTGCGCCGTCGGGCAGGCCGAGGCTGTCCCGGATGGCGACGAACCGCTGGTCCAGCAGGGACGGCGCGGGCCGCGCCGGGTCGAGCAGGTCGTGCGAGCGGTAGAGATCGGCGTACCGGTAGATCACCGTGTCGGCGTCGAACCCCCCGCCGAGGCTGCTGTCGATGTTGTACTCGACGATGCACGGCACCCCGCCCGAGTAGAGGACGTCCGGCCGGTACGCGGCGAGCAGCCCGTCGTGCAGCACCTCGTCCTCGTCGAGCAGCTTGGTCTCCCCCTCGGGCACGTCGAGCAGCCGGCGCAGCTCCCCGGCGGTGCGGGCGCGGCGCTGGCAGGCTTCGAGTATGAGCTGGGCGATCCGGTCGCAGACCTCGTTCAGCTCGCGGAACGCGTCGGCGGTGAGCACCGGCGGCCGGGCCAGCCGCCACTGCTTGTTGTAGGTGGCCCGGCCGTGGAAGATCTTCTCCCAGGCGGCGGCGCCGGTGGCCACCATCGCGGTACGGGTCGACTCGGGAAGGTCGGTCCACGCCTGGCCGAGCGGCGGCCACGGGTATTCGGGGTCGATCATGATCCGTCCTTCAGGCAGAGTTGGATGGCGGCGGTGAGCTGCTCCCGGCCGGGTTGCACGGCTCGGTCCAGCGCGGGCGCGAAGGGCAGCACGGCACCGTCGGGGCGGGTGACCCGCCGAGGTGGCGCGGCCAGCCGCACCCGCTCGACGACGGTGGCGATGATCTCCCCGGCGATGCCGCAGGACCGGTTGGAGTCGTCGACGACGACCAGTCGCCCGGTGCGGGACACCGACCCGATCAGCCCGTCCCAGTCGAACGGGTACAGGGTGCGGGGGTCGAAGACCTCCACGGAGACCTGGTCGGCCAGCTCGTCGGCGACGGCCAGGGCGTCGTGCACCAGGTGCCCGACGGCCACCACGGTGACGTCGGTGCCGGGCCGGCGCACGACCCCCTGACCGAGCGGCACCGGGGCGAGATCGGCGACGTCGGCCCGGACCTCCATGGCCGCGGCGGGGGCGAAGACCACCACCGGGTCGGCGCAGCGGATCGCCGACACCAGCAGCCCGTACGCGTCGGCCGGGGTGGCCGGCACCACGGTGGTCACGCCGACGTGGGCGAAGAGGCTGTACGGGTGGTCGGAGTGCTGCCCGGCCCAGCCGGTCCGGGAGCCCGAGCCGGGCACCAGGTAGGTGACCGGGACGGCGCACTGGCCCCCGGTCATCAGCGGGAACTTGTGCGCGTGGTTGACGATCTGCTCGAAGACCAGGAAGAGCAGCGACGGGATCTGGAACTCGATGACCGGGCGGGCGCCGGCCAGGGCGGCGCCGGTGGCGAAGCTGGTGAACGCCTGTTCCGACAGCGGGGTGTCGAGCACCCGCTCGGGGCCGAACTTCTTCAGCAGGCCGGAGGTGACGTTGGCGGCGGCCACCCGGATGTCCTCGCCGAGCAGGAAGACCGACTCGTCGCGGGTCATCTCGTCGGCGAGCGCCCGGGTGAGCGCCCTGCGGTAGGAGAGCCGGGGCATCAGCCACCTCCGGTCCGAGCGGTGAGCCCGCTGGCGTACAGGTGGTCGAGGGCGGTCGCCGGGTCGGGGGCCGGGCCGGCCAGGGCGAAGTCGACGGCCGCGGCGAGGGTCGCCTCGACCTCGGCGTCGACGGTCTCCCGCACCGGCGACGGCAGCCGGGCGCCCTGGATGTCGACCGGGTCGCGGGAGCGGCCGGCGGCCACCTCCTCGGGCGGGCGGTAGTCGAGGCGTACCTCGTGCTCGAAGGTGTGGTGGGCGTCGAAGCGGTAGGTGCGGGCCTCGACCACCCCGAGCTGGCGGCGATCTTCGGCGGCCTGCCGGTCGGCGGCTGGTCCGGCACCCTGGGGGACCGCTACCAGGAATCGGTCACCAAGGCCG
>NZ_JBSGJR010000636.1:0-3662 GCF_053605645.1 Micromonospora sp. NPDC003776 | reverse complement strand
CCGGCGGGGCCGCAGTGGGCGGGACGGCGGCCGGGGTCAGTGCGGGGTCGCGCCGGAGCATGGCCACGTGCAGGTCGCGGACGCGCGGGGACGGGTCGACGCCGAACTCCTCGGCGAGCCGGGCACGGAAGTCCTCGTAGGAGCGCAGCGCCTCGGCCTGCCGGCCGGTGGCGTAAAGGGCGTTCATCAGCAGCGCCCGGGTGCGGTCGCGCAGCGGGTGCCGGGCGGCCAACTCCTCCAGCTCGGCGACGAGCCGGTCGGCCCGGCCGGAAAGCAGGACTGCCTCCGCGTGGTCCTCCAGGGCGGAGAGCCGCAGCTCCTCCAGCCGGGCGGCGGCCGCGGCGGCGGAGCGGGTGTCGGTGGCGTCGGCCAGGGCGGGCCCCCGCCACAGCGACAGCGCCTCGGCCAGGTGGGTGGTCGCGGTCGCCGGATCACCGGCGCGCAGCGCCCGCTGCCCCTCCCGGGCCAGCCGTTCGAACCGGTACGCGTCGACCGCCTCCCGGGGCAGCTCCAGCCGGTAGCCGCCGTGCGCGGATTGCAGGGCGGAGGTGACCGGCAGGGCCCGGCGCAGCCGGGACACCAGCGACTGGACGGCGTTCGTCGGATCGGCGGGGGCGGTGTCCGCCCAGAGCGAGTCGGCCAGCGCCTCGACGGTCACCGTGCGGCCCACCTCGAGGGCGAGCAGGATCAACAGCCGGCGCAGCCGGGCACCGCCGATCTCCACCTGCCGCCCGTCGGCAGCCAGCGTGAGCGGGCCGAGGATGCCAACCTGCATGAGGGCATCATCTCACCGCGTACCGGCGCAATGACCACACGTCGCTGCCGCGCCGCCGACCCATCGACCTGGCGTCACCGGAGTCGACTCCCAGTCGTCACCGGCCCGTCCTCGGGCACGGCCAGGACCGGCACGAGGCGATAATCCGGGCATCTCCCCTTGCCGGAAGTGACCCGGCCACACCATCCCAGGTGGCGTTCTTCGCGGCCGTCGTCGTCATACTCGGCTTGGTCACCGCCGGCCAGGCGCGGCTGTACCGGTGCGGCGGTTGCGAGGTAGGGCACCGCTGTTGCCCCGCTGGGCGCCCGGCGGTTGGTGGCCCCGCCATCCAACAGCGACCGTTCGCCTCGGCTGGTCGATGGTCGGGGCCAGCGGGGCCCTGCTGCTCGTCGCGCTCTTCCGGTGGCTGACGGCGTAGCCGCTCAGTCCTCGGCGCGCCAGCGGTAGAACACCGTGGCCACCGAGTCCTGCGGGCCCCGCCAGCTCTCCGGCCGGTACGGCTCGACGTACGGGGCGAGTTCCGCCATCAGCTTGCCGAAGGCCGGCCGCTGCTCGTGCCGGTGCCGCAGTCCCTCGGCGATCGCGGCGTCCTGCTCGACCAGGTGCACGAACACGTCGTCGATCGAGTAGAGGTAGCGCGCGGCGACGCCCAGCTCCCCCGGGAGCGGCCCGGCGTCGGACTCGGCGAAGATCCGCGCCACGTCCGCCTCGGCGCCCGGTTTGATCCGCTGGACGATGACGGTGAGCGTGGTGTCCTCGGGCGCCACGCCGTCCTGCGGTGCCCAGCGGTAGAACTCCTTGGCGACCGAGTCGGACGGGTTCTTCCAGTACCTCGGGTACGGCGTCACGTACGGGCCGATCGCCTCGGCGATCTTCTGGAAGGCCGGCAGCCCCCGGGTCTGCCCCGAGATCTTCGGGTCCTGCCGACGCTCGATGACGTGCAGATACAGGTCGTGGTGGGAGAGCAGGATCCGCCCGATGACCCCGAGGTCCTGGGGTCGGGTGGTCCGGTCGTAGTACCCGAAGACGTCGCCGACGGTGCCCTCGCTACCGGGGACCATGCGGCAGACGATCACGTTGCGGAAGACCATGGCTGCTCCTTGGGTGGGAACGGACGGATGACGCCTGGGGTCAGGCGGCGAAGGTGACCGGGAGTTCCAGCAGGCCCCGGAACGGCGACGCCGCCGGTAGCCGCCGCACCTCGGCGGCCGGTACGGCGAGGCGCAGCCCGGGCAGCCGGCGCAGCAGCGCGCCGAGGCCGAGCTGCGCCTCCATCCGGGCCAGCGAGACCCCGAGGCAGTAGTGCACGCCGTGACCGAAACCGAGGTGCGGGCCGCGCACCCGACGGATGTCCAGCCGGTCCGGGTCGGCGAAGTGCGCCGGGTCGTGGTTCGCCGCGTTGATCACCACGCCGACGACCGACCCCCGCGGCACCGGGACACCCTGGTACTCCAGGTCCTCGGTGGCGATCCGCGGGCTGGCCACCGGCAGCGGGCCGTCGAAGCGGAGCAGCTCCTCGATCGCCGACGGCAGCAGCTGCGGCGTGGTACGCAGCAGTTCGAGCTGCTCGGGATGGGTGAGCAGGGCGAGCACGGCGTTGCCGAGGAAGTCGGCGGTCGTCTGGTGCCCGGCGAACAGCAGCAGGAACGTGGTCGCGACGACCTCCGGCTCGGTCAGCGCCCCGTCCTCGTCGCAGGCCTCGATCAGCGCGCCGATCAGGTCGTCGGCCGGGCGCGCCCGCTTGGCCCCGATCAGGTCGGCGAGGTAGTGGTGCAGCCGCAGCTGGGCGTCCTGCACCGCGGCCCGCTCCTCCTCCGGGCGGCGGCCGGAGGAGCCGGAGGTCCGGATCACCTGGGTCCAGTCCAGCACCCGGCCGTGGTCGGCCGGCGGGATGCCGAGCAGCTCGCAGATCACCGTCATCGGCAGCGGGATGGCGAAGTCCTGCATCAGCTCGGCGCGGCCGTGCGGCACGATCTTGTCGAGCAGGTCGTCCACGATCCGCGCGACCCGGGGTCGCAGCGCCTCGATGCGGCGCGGCGCGAACGCCTGCGACACGATCCGGCGCAGCCGGGTGTGCTCCGGCGGATCCGAGTTGAGCATGTTCCGGTTCAGCCCGGCCGAGTTCGGCCCGAAGATGCGCAGGTAGTGCTGGCCGGGTCCGTAGAGGTCCTTGGAGAGCCGGGGGTCGGTCAGCGCCACCCGGGCGTCGTCGAACCCGGTGATCAGGTACTGGTCGAACCGGGCGCTGACCGGGCACACCGGACGCTCGGCCCGCAGTCGCGCGAACGCCGGGTACGGGTCGGCGGCGAACTCGTCGGTGTAGAGCTCCCGGCCGGGTACGGCGTCGTCGGTCATCTCGACTGCTCCTGTGCTTCGCCGCGGACACTGTGCAGCACCTGGTAAGTGTTCCGGTGGGCGGACTCGCGCAGCTCGCGGATGATCCGCAGCAACCGGTCCCGGTGTTCGCTGCGGCCGAAGGCGTCCAGCCGTTCCCGGTCGGCCCAGTCGCTGATGATCAGATAGCTGCGCGGGTCGTCGGCGTCGCGGACCAGGTCCTGGTGCAGGCAGCCGTCCAGCGTCCGGATCTCCTCGGCCGCCGCCCGCCATTCCGCTTCGAACCGCTCCTCGCAGCCGGGGCGGGCACGCATCGCCAGCACCGTGCGGACCCGGGTCATCGGGCACCGCCGAAGAGCAGGTGCAGGTGCTTGCGGAGGCCGTCACCGTCGACCGGTTGGCTGCGGTACCCGACGTGCCCGTCCGGGCGGACCAGGTAGAGCGCCGGGCCGGCGACCCCGTAGCGGGCGCGGAACCCGCCGTCGGCGCAACGCGATCATGGGCGCCGCGTACCCCGGCGGGCCCTCGGCAAACCAGTCCGGCAGAGGTCCCC
>NZ_JBSGJR010000635.1:0-3680 GCF_053605645.1 Micromonospora sp. NPDC003776 | reverse complement strand
AGAAAGAGCTCAACCTCCAGCAACCCGCCGGCTGCGACCAGCCAGCCCCCCCCCCCGGGGCCCCGCCCCCCCGGAGGCCGCAGAACTCGGCCCAGCCGAGCAGGTGTTCCAGCGGCCGGCCGGCCACCCGGCGGTCGACCAGGTCGGTGAGGGCCGCGGCGGAGTCGGCGGCGGCGATCAGCAGGTCCGCCTCGTCCTCGGCGTAGACGCAACCGGCGGCGCGCAGCCGCTGGACGAGGGCGGAACGGTCGGCGTGCAACAGTGCCATGGGATGCCTTTCGGGAACGCTCGTCGGCGCTCCCGGCGTCGCCTAACCCTGAGGCGACGCGGACTCGGAGGGAGCGCCGGTCCTTTGCTGGTGGATCGGTCTCACCTCCTCCGGTCGGGGCCCGTACGGGCCGCTGCTGACCGTCACCCTAGCGGAGCCGCCGCCCTCCGGTCGCCCCGGTTCCCGCCGCGGTCAGTCCGTGCTGGCGTCGAGCGCGGCGGCCACGTCGGCCACCAGGTCGGCGCTGTCCTCGATGCCGCAGGAGAGGCGGACGAAGCCCGGGGTGGTGTCGTCGCCCCACTGGGCCCGCCGGTCCGCGGTGGTGTGCAGACCGCCGAACGAGGTGGCGGCGGCGACCAGTCGGGACGCGTCGAGGAAGCGGGCCACCCGGGCGGCGTCGCCCAGGTCGAAGGAGAGCACCCCCGGCATCCGGCGCATCTGCGCCGAGGCGACCGGGTACGCCGGGTCGGTCGGCAGGCCGGGCCAGCGCAGCCCGGTCACGTCCGGGCGGTCGGCGAGCAGCCGGGCGAGCGCCGCGGCGTTGGCGGTCTGCCGGCCCAGCCGCAGGTCGACGGTCGCCAGCGAGCGGTGGGCCAGCCAGCAGTCGAACGCCCCGGGCACCCCGCCGGTGGTGGTCCGCCAGGCGGCCACCGGGTCGAGCAGTTCGGGCGAGCGGGTCGCCACGTACCCCAGCAGCAGGTCGGAGTGGCCGGTGAGCGCCTTGGTGCCGGAGGCGACGACCACGTCGGCGCCCAGCTCCAGCGGGCGCTGCCCGAGCGGGGTGGCGGTGGTGTTGTCGACCGCGACGAGAGCCCCGGCGGCGTGCGCCGCGGCGGTGAGCGCCGGCAGGTCGGCCACGTCCAGCCCCGGGTTCGCCGGGGTCTCCAGCAGCACCAGCCGGACCCCCTCGAACGACGGGTACGGCCCGGCGGTCGGTACGAAGTCGACGCGTACCCCGATGCCCGCCAGGGTGGCGGTGGCGAAGGCGCGCACCGGGAAGTATCCGTCGGCGGGGAGCAGCACGGTGTCGCCCGGTCGCAGCAGCGCCAGCAGCAGCCCGGTGATGGCCGCCTGACCGCTGGCGAAGACCCGGCAGTCCCCGCCCTCCAGCTCGCCGATGGCGGCCTCCAGCAGCCGCCGGGTCGGGTTGTCCGGGCGGCCGTACCCGTTCGGCGTCGCCGCGGGGCCCTGCCACGGGTCGAGGTGGTACGGCGCGGCGAAGACCGGGCCGGGCAGGAACGGCTGTCCCGGCTCCGGCGCCGGGAGCCCGGCATGCACGCTGCGGGTGCCGTCGCCCCACTCGGTCATCGTCACCTCACTCGTACGACTCGGGCTTGGCGGTCCGGCTCATCAGGGCGTCCACGGCGAGCCGCGGGTCCATCCCCTCGTGGCAGATCCGCTCGATCTGCTCGGTGATCGGCATCTCGACGCCGTTCGCCCGGGCCAGGTCGCGGATGGACAGGCAGCTCTTGACGCCCTCGGCGGTCTGCCGGGTGGCGGCCTGCGCCTGCTCCAGGGTCTCCCCCCGGCCCAGGTGCTCGCCGAAGGTGCGGTTGCGGGCCAGCGGCGAGGAGCAGGAGGCGACCAGGTCACCCATGCCGGCGAGCCCGGCGAAGGTGATCGGGTCGGCGCCGAGCGCCACGCCCAGCCGGGCGGTCTCGGCGAGGCCACGGGTCATCAGCATGGCCCGGGTGTTGTCGCCGAAGCCCATCGCGGTGGCGATCCCGTACGCCAGGGCGATCACGTTCTTGACCGCCCCGCCCAGCTCGCAGCCGATCACGTCGTCGTTGGTGTACGGGCGGAAGTACGGCGTCCGGATCGACGCCTGGACCAGGGCGGTGCGCCGGCTGTCGGTGCCGGCGACCACCGTCGCGGCGGGCTGCTCGGCGGCGATCTCCGGGGCCAGGTTGGGGCCGGAAACGACGACCACCCGGTCGGCGGGCACCCCGGCCGTCTCCATGATCACCTGGCTCATCCGTTTGGTGGTGCCGAGCTCGATGCCCTTCATCAGCGACACCAGCGTGGCGTCCGGGTCCAGGTACGGGGTCCACTCGGCGAGGTTGCCACGCAGCGTCTGGGAGGGCACGGAGAGCACCACCACCTCGGCCCCGGCGATCGCCTCCTCGGCGTCCCCGGTCGCGCTGACCCGGTCTGGCAGGCGGACGTCCGAGAGGTAGTCGGGGTTGCGGCCGGTGGTCCGGATCGCCTCGGCCACCGCCCGCCGCCGGGCCAGGATGGTCACGTCCCGGCCGGCGTCGGCGAGGATCTTGGCGAACGCGGTTCCCCAGGAACCGGCGCCGAGCACGGCGACGTGGCCGCTCATTCGCTCACCTCGGGGGCACGGGTGCGGGCCGGGCGCGCCCAGAGCGGCGGTGGGGTGCCGCCGCGGATCTCGGCGACCAGGTCACGGATCCGCAGCATGATGGTGTCGGTCATCTCCTCGAGGACGGCCCGGGACGGGGTGGCGCCGGCCCAGCGGCTCAGGTCGATCGGCGGCCCGGCGACCACGGTCACCGGGGTCCGGGGGCGCAGCCGCAGCCGGGAGGTCTTCGGGTCGAACATCCGCTCCGGGCCGACCATCGCGACCGGGATCACCGGGGCGCCGGTGGCCAGCGCCAGCCGGGCCGCACCCGTCTTGCCCTTCATCGGCCAGAGGTCCGGTTCCCGGGTGATCGTCCCCTCCGGGTAGATCACCACCGCGCCGCCCTCGTTCAGCGCTCCGACCAGCTTGTCCAGCGACTTGACCGCGTCCACGGTGCCGCGCTCCACCGGGATCTGCCGGCACCGGTACAGGATCGCGCCGATCACCGGCACCCGGAACACGCTGGCCTTGCCGAGGAACTGCGGCCAGCGCCCGGAGTCGTAGATGAAGTGCGCGGCGACCAGCGGGTCGGCGTGCGAGATGTGGTTGGGCACGATGATGATGCCGCCCTCGCCGCCCAGCTGCTCCATGCCCCGCCAGGTACGCCGGGTCCAGACGGTCAGCACCGGCTTCACCAGCACCACGGCTAACCGTGGCCAGAATCCCACCTTCCGCCGCCCCACCTGCGTCCCCTCCTCGTGCCCCGGCCACGCGCCCACGTCCCGCGACGAAATCATGCCTGCTCGCCCCGGGTCCGGCCAGTGAGGGTACCGCCGGACCGACTGGCAGGATGGTCACGTGCCCGAGCCGAGCTGGACCGTGGTGGTGCCGGTGAAGCGCCTCGGGGCGGCGAAGAGCCGCCTGCGGGGCGCGCTGTCCGGCGTACCCCATGAGGAGCTGGCGCTCGCCCTGGCGGCCGACACGGTCCGCGCGGTGCGGGCCTGCCCGGCGGTGGCCGAGGTGCTGGTGGTCACCGACGACCCCCGGGTGGCGGTGGAGGTCGCCGCGGCCGGCGCCCGGGCCGTGCCGGACCCGGCGGGCGGGCTGAAC
>NZ_JBSGJR010000634.1:0-3694 GCF_053605645.1 Micromonospora sp. NPDC003776 | reverse complement strand
GGCGCCGCGACCAGCGGCGCCCCTTCTCGTTGCACTCGGGTCAGGCGGTGCGGCGCTGGTGCAGCCAGAGCACCGGGCCGCTGACCAGGTAGCCCACCACCACGAGGGCGAAGGTCAGCCGGATGTCGATCAGCGCGCCGATCACCGGGGCCAGCCAGAGCCACGGCGGCAGCTTCAGCAGCCGGGCCAGCTTGGCGTACGGGAAGCTGGACACCATGGCGAAGGCGAGCAGCGCCACCCCGGCGACCATCACCAGGCCGGAGACCGGCAGCCCGATCGCCACGGTCAGGGCCAGCACGGCCGCCGCCATGGTGGTCGGTACGCCGCAGAAGAACCGGCCGTCCTTCGGCGAGACGTTGAACCGGGCGAGCCGGATCGCGGCGCAGGCCGCGACCAGGGCGCAGGCGACCGCGGCGGCCGCCGCGGGGACCGAACCGGCCAGTGAGGCGTAGACCACCACCGGGGCGGCGAGGCCGAACGAGCACATGTCGGCCAGCGAGTCCATCTGGGCGCCGAACGGGCTGGCCACCCCGAGCTTGCGGGCGAGCGCGCCGTCCAGGCCGTCGAACGCGACGCAGGCGATCAGGCAGAGGGCGGCGGACCGGACCTCACCCTGCATGGCCAGGAAGATCGCCAGCATGCCGAGCATCAGGCTGCTCAGGGTGCAGGCGTTGACCACGGCGAACTTGGCCCGGCGGGCGGCCGTGCGCTCACCCGGCAGGAGCGGGATCGACATCGCCGGTGTCTCGTCGACCGGCGCGGCGGGGGCCAGCGCCGGGCTGACCGGCATCACCGCCTCGACCTCGGCGTCGAACCGCGCGTAGCGGCGACGCTGGCGGTCGGTCCAGCGGTGGTCGGGGGTGACCAGGTCGGTCCCGGCGGGGGCGCCGTCCCGGCGACCCACCCGGACCAGCAGCACCTGGCGGGCGAACGTGCTGCTGCGGCGCAACCTGCCCGCCCAGCGACGCCCTGCGGGGCGCGGACTGTCAGTCGTACGACGCCGGCGCCATGGGGCTCTCGGCACGTTTCCTCCATCACCGGATCGGGTGACCGCCACGGGGCGGGTGTCCGGCTGTCTCGTGCCGGACCTTTCGGATCCGGCAGCCCATTTTGCGGAGTACACCATTGCACAGGGGATAGGGGCTTGGCGATAGCTGCCGGCGGTACTTATATCTCCCTTAACCGCGCGAACCGCTCAGTTATTCCCATCTCGGGCCTCATCGCCCGTTTTCGTCGGCCAACCCCAACTCCCGACTGTACCGGAGGGGTCCCGTCCCGGCTCGGTGAGCGGGTGCTAGCTGCCCCGTCGTCCCGTTGCCAGCGCGGCCACGTCCGTCATGCGCAGGGCGTTGACCTGCTCGGGAGCGAACCAGGCGGCCCGCGCCGTGGAGCCGCCGGCGAGCTCGGTCACCACCGCCTCGGTGGGGGCGTCGACGCGTACCCGGTAGATGACCCGGACGCCGTGCCAGTCCAGCGGCCGGCCCTCGGGGCCCAGCGCGGCCGGGTTGTGCAGGTTGTCCACGGCGACCAGGTCGACCACGCGCCCGAGCTGGCCGGCCTCCTCCACCAGCTCGCGGAGCAGCCCGGCCGCCGGCTGCTCGCCGTGGTCGGTGCCGCCGCCGGGCAGGTGCCACTTGCCGGCGCCCGGATAGCCGTCGGCGATCATGGTGAGCAGCACCCGGTCGGCCGGGTCGGTGACCAGCCCGTACGCGGCGAACCGCTGGCGTCGGTCGGCGGCCGGGGCGGACCCGTCGGGCGGCAGGGCCCGGGGCAGGTCGGCCGGCAGCGGCGAGACGGGGAGCCCGAGCAACTCCGCGGTGAACGGCATGATCGGCACCGCCGCCGCCTCGGCCGGGGTGAACCAGCTCACCTCGTCACTGCCGCCGGCGGGCTCCGGGCGCAGCACACCGCCCCGGGCCTCGACGTCGAAGACCAGCCGGTCGGTGTGCATCGCGACGTCCGCGGGCCGGAAGACGGCCACGTCGGCGACGGCGGCCCGGACGGCGGTCACCGCGACCTCCAGCCCGGTCTCCTCGGCGAACTCGCGCACCACCGCGTGTTCGGGGTGCTCCGCGTGCTCGATGCCGCCACCGGGCAGCTGCCACACCCCCGGGTACGGGCACCGGTCCGCGCCCCGCGCCAGCAACACCCGCCCCCCGGAGTCCCGCAGCACCCCGTACGCCCCGATCCGCCGCCGCTCCTGCATCGACACCCTCTCCCCGGTCCCGCCCGTCCCTGCGTCGATCATGAACCTGTTGCCCGCCAGAACGGCGTGTCGTGGCAACACCTTCATGATCGCCGCAACAGGGCGGCGACGGGAGTCAGAGGAGGTGGGCGGCGTGGACGGCTTCGGCGGTGACCTCGGTGAGGCGGTCCGTGGGGAGGGCGCCCAGTTCCTCGCGGCGGAACCAGCGGGCCTCGCAGGTCGAGCCGCCGACGTCGGCCACCGTGGGCGGGGCGGGCTGGTCGACGACCACCCGGTAGAAGGCCCGGACACCGTGCCAGTCGATCGGGTAGCCCTCGGGGCCGAGCGAGGCGGCGTCCCGGTGACTGGCCACCCCGAGCAGCTCGACCAGGCGGCCGGTCTGCCCGGTCTCCTCCACCAGTTCCCGGATCAGTGCCGCGCCCGGCTGCTCGCCGTAGTCGGTGCCGCCGCCCGGCAGGTGCCAGCAGCCGGCGCCCGGGTAGCCGTCGGAGACCCGGGTAAGCAGCACCCGCTCCTCGGGGTCGGTCACCACGGCGTACGCGGCGAAGCGCTGCGCGCGATGCAGCCCGTCCGGGCCGGGCACCGCGTAGAACGAGGGGAACTCCGGCACCTCCTCCGGCACGATGTCATCGGTGGAGGCGGGCAGGCCCAGTGCGCGCGCGGTGAACGACCGCAGCGGCAGCTCCCGGGCCTCGTCGAGGGTGAACCAGCGGGCCAGGTCGGTGGGGCGGTCGACCCGCTCGGTCAGCGTGCCGCCCCGGACCGAGACCGTGTAGAGCAGGCGGTCGGTGTGGATCGTGATGCCCCGCTCGGGCAGCGCCCGCATGTCGGCGAGCACGTCCTGGAGGGCGGCGACGGCGACCGAGAGGCCGGTCTCCGCGGCGGTCTCCCGGACGACCGTGTGCTTGGGGTCCTCCCCGTGGTCGACCGCCCCTCCCGGGAGCGACCAGGTGCCGGGGGTGCCGGACCGCTCCGATGCGCGGACCAGCAACACTCGGCCGTCTGAATCAGCACAAACTGCGTATGCCGCGATCCTGCGGAGCGGCTCCAGCGAAGTGGTCACGGGAGGAAATTCTCCCCGGCGGCGGTTACCTCCATCGAAAAGAGTCAGATTCCTGACTCTTAGCTGGCGCCTCAGGGATCCGTCAGGGTAGGAGTCCGGGCGGTCACCGAGGTCGTCCGCCGGTCCGCGCGGGACCGTGGGTACATGACCTCCATGAGCACCCCTCAGGCCCCGTACAAGCAGCTCCGCCGCCCCGTCACGGACCGGATGATCGCCGGTGTGGCCAGCGGGCTCGGGCGGTACTTCGCCGTCGACCCCACCCTGGTCCGGGTGGTCTTCGCCGTCGCCACCCTGCTCACCGGCGGGCTCGCCGCGCTGGCGTACCCGATCATGTGGTTCCTGATGCCGGAGGAGCCGGCGGGCGCGCCCGCCTGGCCGCACCCGGCGGGCACCGCGCCGGGCTGGCCGCCGGTCCCGCCGGCGAC
>NZ_JBSGJR010000633.1:0-3699 GCF_053605645.1 Micromonospora sp. NPDC003776 | reverse complement strand
GCCCGGGGGAGCGGCGCGGCCCCGACCGGTCAGTCCGGCGGCAGCTCGACCGGCAGCGGCACCGGCCGTTTCGCCACCCGGTCGTCGCCCGAGGACCGGCCCAGCAGGTGCCGTCCCAGCCAGGGCAGCAGGTGCCGTCGGGCCCAGGCCAGCTCGGCCCGGACCACCTCGTGGCGGGGCCGGCGGGCGGCCGCCGGCAGCGGATGGGACCACGAGTCGTCGTACCCCGGCAGCCCGGCGGTGTACGCGAGCGCGGCGGCGATCCGCTCGTGCCCGGCGGGGTTCGCGTGCAACCGGTCGTCGCTCCACAGGCGGGGATCGGAGGCGACCGGGTGGGCACCGAGGTCTAGCAGGGTGGCCCCGGTCTCCACCGTGACCGCACGCACCGCGGCGTTGAGCGCCAGCATCCGGCCGCGCAACGGGCGGGCGATCGGCATCACCGGCGCGGGGTCCGGCAGCGTGAAGGTGAGCACGGTCGCGCCCTGGCCGACCAGCGCCCGCTGCATCGCGCCGACGTCCTCGGCCACCCGGTCGGCGTCGAACGCCGGCCGCAGCACGTCGTTCATCCCGGCCACCACCGTGGCCAGGTCCGGCGCCAGGTCGAGGGCCACGGGCAGCTGCTCGGCGCGGATCCGCCCGGTGGTCCGGCCCCGGATGGCCAGGTTGGCGTACTCCAGGCCGCCCTGGGCGCGGGCCACCGCGAGGGCGAACCGGTCCGCCCAGCCCCGGTAGCCGCCCGCGCCGTCCGGGTCGTCCAGCCCCTCGGTGGTGCTGTCCCCGATCGCCACGTACCGCCGCCACATCACGGTTGCCACCTTACGAACGGCCCCGGCGCGGGACACCGCGGGGCCGGCGCGCCCACTAGCCTGGCACGGAAGATGCACCTGATGACGGGAACGCTCACCGGCCCGGCGGGGCGCGCCGGATGAGCCCGACCCAGCGCAGCCTCGACCGGGACCAGGTCCGCCGGTACGTCGCGGCGTCCCTCGGCCCCGCCGCCCGGATCACCGGGGCCGGGCCACTGACCGGGGGCGGCTTCGCCGCGGTCTGGTGGGTGACCCTGGACGACGGGCGGGCCGTGGTGCTGAAGGTGGGCCCGCCGCCGCAGGTGCCCCTGCTGCGGTACGAGCGCGACATGATCGGCGCGGAGGCGCGCTACCTGCGGCTGGTCGCCACGCGGGCGCCCGCGGTGCCGGTCCCGCCGCTGCTGCACCACGGCAGCGACCCGCAGCTGGGCGACTGACTGATCACCGGGCTGCTGCCCGGTCGCAGCCTGTGGGAACTGACCGCCGCCGGCGCCGACACCGACGAGGTGCGGGTCGAGTTCGCCGTCGCCCTGGCCGCGCTGCACGGCGTCACCGGCGACCGGTACGGCTACGACGGCGGCCGTGCCGGCGGTGCCACCTGGGGAGCCGCGTACACGGCCATGCTGGACGATCTGCTCGCCGATGCCGTGGACTGGCGGGTGCGGCTGCCGCTGCCGGCCGCCCGGATCCGCGACCTGGTGGACCGGCACGCCCCCGTCCTCGACGCGGTACGCCGCCCGGCCCTGCTGCACTTCGACGGCTGGGCGGGCAACGTCCTGGCCGTCGACGGCCCGGACGGCACGCCCCGGCTCACCGGCCTGGTCGACGGCGAGCGGCATCTCTGGGGCGACCCGCTGATGGACCTCGTCTCGCCGCTGCTGTTCCGCCGGGTCGAGGACGAGCCGGACGACCCGTTCGTGCGGGCGTACCGGACGGTCGCGCCGTTCCCGCTGGACGCCCCGGTCCGCCGCCGGCTGGGCCTGTACCGGCTGCACCTCTACCTGCTGATGACCGTGGAGATGCCCAGCCGGGGCATCACCGCGGAGAACGATCCGTGGCGGGTGGCCCGCCTCGCCGAGCTGCTCGACCAGGAGCTGTCCGACCTGGACAAGCCCTGACCGCCTACAGCCACCCGGAGCGGCGGAACAGCCGGTGCAGGGCGACCGCGGCGCCCGCCATCAGCAGCAGCGCGCCCGCGTAGCCGTACCGCCAGCTCAGCTCCGGCATGTGGGTGAAGTTCATGCCGTAGATGCCGGCCACCGCGGTCTGCACGGCGGCGATCGCCGCCCACGCCGCGATCTTGCGCATGTCGTTGTTCTGCTCCACGGCGAGCTGCGCCAGCCGGGACTGCAGGATCGAGTTGAGCAGGTCGTCGTACGAGTTGATCCGGTCCACCGCCCGGGTGAGCCGCCCCTCCACGTCGACGAACCAGCGGTGCAGCGACGGTGGTGGCCCGTCGCCGCGCTGCTCCAGCAGTGCGCGCAGCGGCGCCTGCAACGGCAGCACCGCCCGCTTGAATTCCACCACCTCCCGCTTGAGCTGGTAGATCTGCTGGATGTCGGCGCCGCCGTCCCGGGCGAAGACGCTCTCCTCGACCCGTTCCAGGTCCCGTTCCAGGTGCCCGGCGACCTCCAGGTAGAGGTCGACCATCCGGGCGCAGACGGCGTACCCGACGGCCCACGGCCCCTCGGCCAGCACCCCCGGGCGTTGCTGGATGTCCGCCCGCACCGGGGCCAGCGCCCCGGCCGCGCCGTGCCGCACGGTGATGACGAACCGGTCGCCGAGGAAGACCATCACGTCTCCGGTGTCGATCACCTCGGACGTGTCGGTCAGCTCCGCGTGCTCGACGTAGCTCGCCGTGCGCAGCACCAGCAGCGTCACGTCGCCGTGCCGCTGCACCGTCGGGCGGTGGCCGTCGGCGAGGGCCTGCGCCACGGAGAGCTCGTCGAGCCCGAAGGTGCGCCCGACCGCCGCCATCACCGCCGCGCCCGGGTCGTGCAGTCCCAGCCAGACGAACGACCGCCGGTGGCGGCGGGCGCGGGCGTAGGCGTCGGCGTAGTGCGGTCGTCCCGGCTCCCGCCGGCCCGCCGAGTAGACCGCGCAGTCGACCACCGCGTCCGGGTTGGCCCGCCGCGGGGCGGGCACCGCCGCCCGGCCGTCGGGACGCCCGAGCAGCCGCGCGACGAGGGCGGGCAGCCGGCCGCGGCCTCCGCGCACCGCAGCACCGTCCACCGTGCACCTCCTTCGGCAACTCCGGTTCGGCGTGGCGGGTGCCGTGACCGGGAGCCGCCGTCCGCCGGACACCGACGGCCTACCGTACGGGGTCGGGGCCAGCCGGTGGTGTCGGCCCGGCGTCAGCGGGTCGCGGTGGCGAAGACCACGATGTTGTCCGGGTAGTTGCCGGTGCGGGGGTTGAACCGGCCGCCGCAGGTGATCAGGCGCAGCCGGGCTTCGGCGCCGCCGCCGTACACCCGCGCGGTGGGGAAGCGTTCCTTCGGGTACGCCCCGACACCGTCCACGGTGAACCGGGCGACCCGGCCGTCGACGCGGGTGACCTGCACGGTGTCGCCGGGGCGCAGCCGGCCCAGTTCGAAGAAGACCGCCGGCCCGTTCTGCGAGTCGACGTGGCCCACCAGCACCGCGTTGCCGGCCTCGCCCGGGGTGGGGCCGGGCCGGTACCAGCCGGCGACCTCCGGGTGGTCCAGCGGCGGCACCTCCAGGGCGCCGTTGTCGTCGGTGGCGACCGGGACGATGTCCGCGTCCACCCCGATGCGGGGGATGGTGATCCGGACCGGTTGGGAGCGGGGGAGCACCGGGCCGGGTGCGCCGCTGCGTTCCGCGGTCGGCGCGACCGACACGCCCGGCTGGGGCGGGCGCGTCGCGGTGCTGCCGA
>NZ_JBSGJR010000632.1:0-3715 GCF_053605645.1 Micromonospora sp. NPDC003776 | reverse complement strand
TTGCCCACGCCGGCCTCGCGAGGGTCGGCGTGCGCGTGGTGCAGGCGGGTGACCAGCCACCGCTCGGCCGCAGCGAGGCGGTGGAAGGTCACCCCCTCCCGCTCCAGGTCCGGGATGTAGACCACCCGCTCGATCAGGTCGGGCACGAGCAGTTCCACCACGTCGTACGCGTCGAGGTGGTCCCGCTTGGCCGCGTACGCCCGGACCAGCGCGTGGGTCATCAACGTGTCGTCGGTGATGTGCCCGTCGCCCTTGTGGTACGGCGCGAGTGGCCGCGCGGTGGCCCAGTCGGCGTGGTACGGGCCGACGATTCCCTCGACCCAGCCGCCGAACCGGGCGCGGATCTGCTCGGGCAGGGCCGTCTCGGTGGCTCCGCCGAGGGCGTCGCCCACGGCGGCGCCGACGAGGCAACCGACCGATGTGTCGAGCAAGAGTGACATGGTTACCTCAGAACCTGCTTGCCGCCGTCGACCAGCTGCGTGCTGAGCTGGTCCAGGGTGATCTTGTTGGCGAAGTACTGCTGGAGGGCCGGGGTGGCGTACTTGGTCTTCCACTCCGGGTAGGCGTCGACCTGCTGGAACGGGGCGACGGTCAGGTCGGCGGCGCTGTCCGCGGCGACATCCCAGCCCTGCTTGCCCTCGGTGGCCTTGACCAGCTCCTGGTTGGCCTGCTTGCCGGTGGGCACCAGCCAGTCACCCTTGGCCAGGGCGGCCATGTTGGTGGGGTTCAGGAACCACTGCAGGAACTCCGCGGCCTGCTTCTTGTGCTTGCTGTCCTCGGAGATGGACATCGTCTGCGGGTTGGCCGCCTGCTTGGCGGACAGGCCCTTGATCGGCGGGAGGGTGACCCACTCGAAGCCGGCCGGGGCCTGCTCGACCATCTGCTGGCGCAGCGAGACCGAGCCGGGGAGCATGGCGTACTTGCCGCCGAAGAAGCCGGGCAGGGTGTCCGCGCCGCTCATGCCGAGGGCCTCCGGGGAGGCGGACTTGACGGTGTAGAGCATGTCGTGGATCCGCTTCGGCACCTCCTTCTCCGCGTCGCCGACCTTGACCTCGGTCTTGCCGCCGTCGGTGTAGAAGAACTTGCCGTCGAAGTTCAGCGCCAGGTTCATCACCCGGTTGGTGGGCGACTTGAGCGCCCAGGCCACGCCGTACTGACCGGGCTTGGTGAGCTTCTGCGCGTTGGCCTGGAACTCGTCCCAGGTCCAGCCGCCGTCGGCGGGCGGCACGGCGACGCCGGCGGCGTCCAGCAGCTTCTTGTTGGCGATGACGACCTGCGACTCGAGCAGGAACGGGATGCCGGTGACCTTGCCGTCGAAGGTGGCGGTGTCCCAGACGCCCTGGTCGATCTGGCTCTTGAAGTCGTCGGAGAGCAGCTTGGAGACGTCGGCCAGGTAGCCCTGCTTGGTGAACTCGCCGATCGCGGCGGCTTCGTAGTGGACGATGTCCGGCGCGTCCCCGCCCTCGAACGAGGTGACCAGCTGGTCGTGGACCGAGTTCCAGTCACCCTGGACGTACTCGACCTGGATGTCCGGGTGATCCTTGTTCCACTTCGCGACCAGATCCTTGTTGGCCTGCAGCGACTCCTTCTGCCAGGCGAGGCTGAGGAAGCGCAGCTTCACCGGGCCGGACGCGTTCTCGTCCTTGCCGCCGCCGTCACCGCAGGCGGTGAGGGCGCCGAGGCCGACGACCGCGACCGCGGCGGCCGCGGCGAGTCGACGGAATCTGCTACGGAGCATGGGGGGTTTCCTCCTTGGTGGTGGGTTGGGAAACGGGATTCAGCCCTTGACCGCGCCGGCGAGCGACCCGGACGAGAGCCGGCGTTGCATGAACGCGAAGAAGATCAGGCTGGGCAGGGTGGCCAGCAGCGAACCGGCCGCCAGCGGCCCCAGGCGGGCGGTGCCCTCGATGCCGACGAACCGGGCCAGGGCGACCGGCAGGGTGGCCAGCTCGGGCGTCTTGACCAGCACCAGGGCGAAGAAGAACTCGTTCCAGGCGGAGATGAACGAGAACAGCGCGGTGGCCACGATGCCCGGCGCGAGCAGCGGGAAGACCACCCGGCGCAGCACCTGCAGGCGGGTCGCGCCGTCGACGCTGGCCGCCTCCTCCAGTTCGCGGGGGATGTTGCGGACGAAGCCCTGCAGCATCCACAGCGCGAACGGCAGCGCCCAGACCACGTAGATGAGCACCAGCCCGGCGTGCGTGTTGGCCAGCCCCACCTGCCGCAGAATCAGGAAGATCGGGATGATCAGCAGCACGAACGGGAAGAGCTGCGACAGCAGCACCCAGCCCAGCGCCGCCGTACCGAGCTTGGTCCGGAACCGCGCCAGCGCGTACGAGGCGGGCAGGGCGACCAGCACGGTGAGCACCGCCGAGGCGAGCGACACCTGGAGGCTGTTCAGCGCGGCCCGGCCGAGCTGCTGCTCGGTGAAGGCCTGCACGAAGTTCTGCACGGTGGGGTTGCTGGGGATCAGCGTGGGGTGCAGCTGGGCCAGTTCCCGGGGCGGCTTGAACGCGGTGGACAGCAGCCAGATCAGCGGGAACCCGAGGAAGATCAGGTATCCGACCAGGGCGAGGTACTGCAGGCTCCGCGCGGTGCGGCTCGGCTTTCCGAACATGGTCAGTTCGCCTCCCTCAGCCGGCGACGCAGGTAGACGGCGAGCAGCGCGACGATGATCACGACCATCACGTTGCCGAGCGCGGCGGCGTAGCCGTAGTTGCCGTAGCGGAACGCCTCCTCGTAGGCGAAGAGCATCGGCAGCATGGTCTTGCCGCCCGGCCCGCCGGCGGTCAGCACGTAGACCAGACCGAACGAGTTGAAGTTCCAGATGAAGTCCAGCGAGGTGATCGCCACGACCACCGGCGCGATGGCGGGCAGCGTGACGTTCCGAAACCGGTGCCAGGTGCTGGCGCCGTCGACCGCGGCCGCCTCGTGCAGGTCGCGGGGCACGCCCTGCAACCCGGCCAGGAGTACGACGGTGGTCTGTGGCATGCCGGCCCAGACGCCCACGATGATCACCGCGGGCAGGGCGGTACTGAAGTCGCCGAGCCAGTTGGTGCGCAGGCCGTCAGCGCCGATCCGGTAAAAGAACTCGTTGAGCAGGCCGGCGTCAGGGTGGTAGACGAGCTTCCACAGGATGCCGACGACCACCGGGGGCATCGCCCACGGCACCACGGCGAGCACCCGGGCGATGCCGCGGAAGCGCAGCTGCTGGTTGAGCAGCAGGGCCAGACCCAGTGCGAGCAGGAACTGCAGCACGGTCACCCCGACCGCCCAGAGCAGGCCGATCTTGAACGAATTCCAGAACAGCTCGTCGTGCAGCAGTTCCCGGTAGTTGGCCAGCCCGGTGAAGCTGATCTCGACGTGCCGGCCGGCGCGGGCGTCGGTGAAGCCCAGATAGATGCCGCGCAAAAGCGGGAAGACCGACAGCACCACGATCGGCAGCAGCGACGGCAGCAGCAGCAGATAGATGCCGAGCCGGTCGGAGCGGCTGCGGGCCGCGCGGGGCCCGCCGGCGCGGGCGACGTCGGGCCGTTCGGCCACCGTGGTCATGCCGTCACCTCCGGGGTACGCGGCGCGGGCAGGTCCGCGCCGGCCGGGCCGGGCGCGGGGACGGAGCGGGTCGCGGCGTCGGGCGCGGCGGCGCTGGTGGCCCGGACGGCGAGGGGGGGCGGGTCCTGCTCGCGGCGGGGCGGCTGTTCCGGGTGGGCGGTGC
>NZ_JBSGJR010000631.1:0-3750 GCF_053605645.1 Micromonospora sp. NPDC003776 | reverse complement strand
CGCCCGCCGCACCGAGCGGCGAGCGCCGCACCGACCCGTTGACCGGATGGTCCACCAACCTGATCCCGGCCCCCCGACCGGAGCCGGCGGCGCTGCCCGCCCACCCGGAGCAGCTGGCCGTCACCTCCGCCGCCTGAGCACCGCCGGGCCGCGGCCCGGCGCTCAGGCGTGGGTGCACCGGCGCAGGTTGTCCAGGTTGTTCGGCGACGCCGCGTCCGGGGCCGTGCGCAGGTACGGGCGGCCCTGGCGGGGCCGTATCACCCGCACCGGCGTACGGCTGGTGCCCGGCTCCTCCACGTAGAACGCGAACCGGCCGCTGGTCATCAGCTCGATCGCCTCGGGCACCGGGATGAGGAAGTGGGTGCCGTCGCCGTTGAACCCGCCGACGGCCACCACCGTCCCGCTGACGCTGCGCACGCAACTGACCCGGACCGGCACCGCGGCGTCCTGGTACGCGGTGTCCGCCACCAGCGCCACCTGCAACCAGCCCTCGCTGGCCACCGACGGCTCGTTGGGCAGCAACGCGTCCCCGGTGGCGGGCACCACCGCGTCGGAGCGCCACTGCCCCGGCCGGTCCCGGCGGTGCCAGTACCAGGAGCCGCGCACGTCCTGCGGCAATGGCAGCCGGGTCGTCTCCAGGTCGTGCAGCACCGGGCCGTAGCGCAGCGCCGGGGAGAGCCGGGACAGCGCCGGGGCCGTCCACTCGCGCAGCAGCCCCACCGACTTCTGCGGCACCAGCCCGGCGGTCACGTGCACGTCCGAGCCGGGCACCATCAGCAGGGTCAACGGCACCGGCACCCCCGGGTTGACGGTGAACACCCCGGACGTGTCCACGTACGGGGAGGTCAAGGGGTCCGCGCCGGGCGCCGAGGCGACCCCGCCGGCGTCCGGCAGCCCGGGGGCGAGCAGGGCCACGGCCGGGTCGACGAGGTGCAACCGGTCCATGTCGTCGCCCACGCAGTACGCCAGCAGCCCGTCCTGCGCCCGGGACAGCGTGCCCAGCCGCACCGGGATCCCGGTGGTGGCGTTCTCCGGCGGCTGCCGCGGATCCTCCACCTCGACCTTCAGGTACGCCCGCACCACCGCGACCGGCCGACCCAGCAGCAGCGCCAGGTGCTCATCGCCGGCCCGCCCGGTCACGTCCACGGTCCACCGGGTGGTGTCCAGCACCCGCAGCAGCGACTCCAGCGCGCTCTGCGCCGACCCCGCCGGGTGTCCGTCGGCCCGGGCCACGGCGAGGGCCTGATCGGCGGCGAGCATCCGGTCGGCGAACCTGGCCAGCAGCGGGTTGGGCAGGAACCGGCTCGGCGGCGCGCCCAGGGTGGCCGGCCGCCCCGGGTCCTCCTCCCAGGCGGTCACCGTCTCCGGGTCCGGGCGCAGCCGCCCGTACCCGGCGCCCTTGTCGTCGAAGAACTCCAGCGTCCGGTCCACCAGCGACGGCACCAGGTAGCCGCAGACCGGGCTGACCCCCGCGTCGGCGTCCCGCGGCGCGCCGGACGCGTCGGCGAAGCGCAGCAGCACCCGCGCCGGCGCGGTGAACCGCGGGCGCAGCGCCGCCAGGTCGGGCTGGCCCGGCACGGCCAGGGTCACCCCGTGCGTCACCGGCGCCGGCTGCGCCACGGTGGGGCCGAGCACCTCCAGGTAACGGCCGTAGCCGTCGACCAGACGGGCCCGGTCCAGGCGCAGGTAGCCGGCCCGCAACGCCACGAAGTCGGCGGCGCGGGGGGTCTGCGGGGGCTGCGCGGAGTCGCTGGCGGTCGGCGCGTCCACGATCAGCCCGGTCGCGTCCCGGCGCAGCTGCTCGGCGATCCCGACCAGCTCGCCGGAGAGCAGGTCCCGTTCGGTGTCCTCGCCGCCGACCGTCCCGTCGAGCAGGGCGGCCGTCGAGGCGGAGAGCATCACCCGGCCCCGCAAGCTCCGGCCGCTCTCCGGGGCCGGCACGGCCACCACCCCCGGCAGCCCGAAGTCCACCTCCCCCAGCGGCCAGTCGTGCGCCCCCCGCGGCGACGGCAGGTAGGTGGCCGACCACTCCAGCAGCAGCGGGTTCCACGGCCGGCTCGGCGGGGTGACCCCCACCGGGCTGGGCAGCACCCCCTCGACGACCGCCCCGGCCGGGGGCACCGTCGGATCCGCCACGCCCGGGTCGAACGCCGCCCACCAGGCGGCGCGGGCGGCGGCCACCGGGGACGGCTGGGTGGCGGTGGACCGGTTCAGGTCGGGCGCGGAGCCCGGGTCGATGCTGGCCAGCTCGACGATCAGGTCGGTGGCGACGGCCGGCACCCCGTACTCCGGGCGCAGGCCGGCCAGCGGGGTGGGCGGCAGGACCCCGGCGCCGCGCCCCAGATCGCCGCCGGCCACGCCGAACCCGCGTACGGTCTGCCCGTCCAGCCGGCACAGCAGGTGACCGAGGATCGAGTAGCGGCCGTCGGCGCCGTGCTTCGGGCTGCGGCCACCGCCGGCGACCACCAGCGCCGGCTCCAGCGCGTGCCACACCCGCGGCCGGGTCCGTTCGACCTGCACGAACGACCCGCCGCCCGCGGCGCCCGCCGCGCCGGTCGCCGGCTGCCAGATGTACTCGTTGCCGGCCGCGGCCGGCGCCGACCCGAACCGGCTCTGGTGCAGGGTGGCGTCCAGCCGGGCCGGACCGTCGGCGCCGGTGACGTCCGACAACGCGTTCTGCAGCAGCGCCTCCACCATCCGCGCCGCGTCCGCCGGGTCCTCCGGTTCGGCCGCGACCGCCGCGAGCGCCTCGGCGAGCGTCTCCCCCAGGGCCAGGGCCACCGCGTCCGGCGTCGGCCGGTAGTCGAGTTCCCGGCCCAGCAGGCCGCCGTCGCCCGTCCACCGCGGCTCCGGCCAGCCGATGGAGACCGCGGCCGCGTGGTAGACGGACCGGTCGGGCACCGGCTGGGTGGGCGGCCGGGGCGGGAAGATCTCCCAGCCCAGCTGCTCCATCCGCTCCTGGTGCGCCACCTCGCCGACCGCGCCGTGCAGCGGGTCGCGGGTGAGGTCGGTGTACCAGCCGAGCACCAGGTAGGCCACCGGTCCGGTCACCCCGGTCAGCTCGTCGTGCAGCGCGAACCGGTTCGTCACGTTGTCGTAGTAGCCGGCCCAGCCCAGGTCACCGTGGCCGAGCGCGGTGAGCGGGGAGCGCGGGGCGGCGCCGGGCGCCGGCAGGGTCGGACCGGTCAGTGCCCGGTCGACCCGCACCGGCTCGACCAGCCCGGCGTACGGCAGCAACCACGCCTCGACCGTGCGGGGCCCCGGCGCGGCCGGGCCGGACAACCGGACCACCAGCCACCGGTCCGGCACCGGTGGGAAGGTGGTCGCCCCGGTGTCGTCGGCGACGCCGCGGGTCAACCCGTCCGGCAGGCTCCAGTGCAGGTGCGCGCCGGTCGGCCGGGCGGTCTCCCGGGCGCTGAACGGGGTGGGCAGCAGGTCCTGCCGCACCCGGCCGCTGGCCGGCGGGGTGGGCCGGGTCAGGGCGGTACGCGCCCAGTCGGACGGGACGCCCGGCTCCCGCACCATCAGCACGTCGAGCGCGACCGGGACCAGAAGAGTTGTCACGCAGGGGCTCCCTTGCTCGGGGCGGGCCTGGCGGCAGGCCCGGGGACGGTCGGCGGCGCGGCGGTCACGACGTGGGCGGGGCGGAGGCGCCGAACCGTTGCCGGGACGGCGCCTGCAGCAGGGACCAGGCGACGGCGGCGCCGCCGCGCGGGTGCGGCAACGGACGCGCGGCGTCCAACGCGCGGG
>NZ_JBSGJR010000630.1:0-3770 GCF_053605645.1 Micromonospora sp. NPDC003776 | reverse complement strand
CTCGCCGACGGCGTCGACCCGGACCCGCAGGGCGGAGTCGGTGGCCACGGTGCCGGCCACCACCCGGTCCCCGACGGCGCGGGGCACCGGCCGGGCCCCGGCGCGTTGCTGCTCCTCGCGGTCACCTTCGTCGGGGAGCTGGTCACCGCCAGCGTGCACGTCGCCGCCGTCGCCGTCCGCCCCGGCTACCGGCCGCGCGGCGCGATCATCGCGGTCCCGCTGCGGGTCCGCACCGACCTCAACCTGGCGCTCACCGCCGAGGTGATCTCCCTGGTCCCGGGCACCCTGATCCTCGAGGTGGACCGCGACCGGGGCGTGCTCTACGTGCACGTGCTCGACGTACGCGGCCCGGAGGACCTGACCGCGAGCCGGGACCGGGTCCTGGCCGTGGAGCGGCGCATCGTCCGCGCCGTCGGCTCCCCCGAGGAGGTACGCCGGCTGCACGCCGAACCCGTCGACAGGAGGAACCACCCGTGACCACGCTCCTCGCCGTCGCGCTGACCGGGCTGCTCTCGGTCACCGCGCTGCTCGCCCTGGCCCGGATCTACCGGGGGCCGTCGCTGCTCGACCGGGTCGTCGCCGCCGACCTGCTGCTCTCCACCATGCTCGGCGCGGTGGGCGCGGAGGCCGCGGTCAACCGGCACCCCACCACGCTGCCCGTGCTGGTGGTGCTCTCCCTGCTGGGCTTCGTCGGCTCGGTGTCCCTGGTCCGCTTCGCCGTCCGGGAGGAAGTGTGAGCGCGAGGAGTGAGCCGGGTGCGCGAGCCCCGCAGTCGCGAACGAAGGGCAGCAGAGCGTGACGGGCATCGTCGCCGACTGGCTGGGCGGAGCCTGCCTGCTGGCCGGGGCGCTGCTCAGCCTGGTCGCCGGGATCGGCGTGCTGCGCTTCCCGGACGTGCTGAACCGGATGCACGCGGCCACCAAGCCGCAGGTGCTCGGCGTGCTGCTGCTCCTGGCCGGCCTGGCGCTGCGCCTGCGTACGCCGGCGGACCTGGGGATGATCGCGCTGGTCGCGGTCTTCCAACTGGCCACCGCCCCGGTGGCCGCCCAGATGATCGGACGCGCCGCCTACCGCTCCGGGCGGGTCGACCGGGAGCTGCTGGACACCGACGAGCTGGCGGGGCGGTGAACCGGACGGCCGGGGGGCTTCCGGGCACCCTCAGCGAACGTCCAGCCGACGCCGATAAAATGGCTGCATGATCGACTCTTCTGCCCAGGAGGGCAGCAGTAGCCAGCCGGGTCGTGCCCGGCAACCCCTCGCCCCGACGGCCCCGGGAGCCCTGAACCTCCCGTGTTGATCCTCGTCGGACTCGTCCTCATCATCCTTCTCACCGCCGCCACCGGCTACTTCGTGGCGCAGGAGTTCGGCTACGTCGCCGTGGACCGGGGCAAGCTCAAGCAGCTCGCCGACGGCGGCGACCAGGCCGCGGCCCGCGCCCTGACGGTGACCGGGCGGCTCTCGTTCATGCTCTCCGGCGCCCAGCTCGGCATCACCGTGACCGCCCTGCTGGTCGGTTACGCCGCCGAGCCGTACCTCGGCGCCGGGCTGGCCGACCTGCTCGGCCTCGCCGGGCTGTCCACCTCCGTGGCGCTGCCGATGTCGGTGGCCCTCGCCCTGCTCATCGCCACCGTGGTGCAGATGGTCCTCGGCGAGCTGGCCCCGAAGAACCTCGCCATCGCCCGCCCCGAGCCCCTCGCGCGGGCGCTCGCCCGGTCCACCCTGATGTACCTGAAGATCGCCGGACCGCTGATCACCCTCTTCGACCGGGCCGCCGTGCGGCTGCTGCGCCGGGTCGGCATCGAGCCGATCGAGGAACTGCCCAGCGGCGCCACCCCGGCGGACCTGGAACAGATCATCGCCGAGTCCCGGGAGGAGGGGCACCTCGACGCCGCCATGTCGGACCTGCTCGACCGGGGCCTCGACTTCCGCGAGCTGACCGCCGGGGAAGCCATGGTGCCCCGGGTCGACGTGCACACCGTACGGGCCGACGAGCCGGTCAGCCGGGTCGTCGCGCTGCTCGACACCGGCCACTCCCGGTTCCCCGTCCGGGGCGCCGAGGGCGTCGACGACCTGGTCGGCGTCATCGGCATCGCCGACGTGCTCGGCGTACCCCCGGCGAAGCGGGCCACCACCCGGGTCGCCGACGTGGCCGTACCCCCGCTGCTGGTGCCGGAGACGCTGCCGCTGCCGACGGTGCTGGACCGGCTCCGGGTCGGCCACCGGCAGCTCGCCTGCGTGGTCGACGAGTACGGCGGCTTCGCCGGCGTGATCACCCTGGAGGACATCGCCGAGGAGCTGGTCGGGCCGATCCGCGACGAGGACGACCCGCCGGAGCGGGCCCCCGCCCGGCAGGAGGACGGCTCCTGGGTGGTGCCCGCCCGCTGGCGGATCGACGAGGTCGCCGACAGCACCGGCATCGCGCTGCCGGAGGCGCCCGAGTACGACACCCTCTCCGGGCTGGTCATGCGGGAGCTCGGCCGGGTGCCCGAGGTGGGTGACCGGCTGGAGATCACCCTCGCCGCCGACGGCGACGAGCCGGACACCGAGCCGCGCGCCCTGGTCGAGGTGCTGGCCGTGGACCGGCACGTGGCCGACTCCGTCCGGCTGCGCACGACCGCCCTCGGACATGGGGAGGAGGCGGCATGAGCCCCGGTTTCGCGCTCTTCGCCTCCGTGGTGCTGCTGGCGCTCAACGGCTTCTTCGTGGCCGCCGAGTTCGCCCTGGTGGCGGCCAAGCGGTACCGCCTCGAACAGCTGGCCGCCGGCGGCGGCCGGGCCGCCCGGGCGGCGCTGGACGGCGTCCGGGAGCTGACCCTGATGCTGGCCGGCGCGCAGCTCGGCATCACCCTCTGCACCCTGGGGCTCGGTGCGCTCGCCGAGCCCGCCATCGAGCGCCTGCTCAGCCCGCTGCTGCACGCCGTCGGGCTGCCCGCCGCGGTCAGCCACCTGGTCGGGCTGCTCTTCGCCCTCGCCCTGGTGACCTTCCTGCACCTGGTGGTCGGCGAGATGGCCCCGAAGTCGTGGGCGATCACCGACGCCGAGCGGTCGGCGACACTGCTGGCGCTGCCGTTCCGGGCCTTCGCCCGGGTCGCCCGCCCGGTGCTCTCCGCGCTGAACGCGCTCGCCAACGCGGTGCTGCGCCTGGTCGGGGTACGCCAACAGGACCAGCTGGCCCAGGTGCACGGCCCGGACGAGCTGCGCATCCTGCTGGAGCAGTCCCGGGAGCACGGGCTGCTCGGCGCCGAGCAGCACCAGCTGCTGACCAGCATGCTGGAGCTGCAGGGCACCCGGGTCGCGCAGGTGATGGAGCCGTTCGACCGCATCGTCACGGTCCGGCGGGAGGACACCGCGGAGCGGATCGAGCACGTCTCGCGGGACAGCGGCCGGTCCCGCCTGGCCGTGCTGGACGCCGGCGGCGAGGTCTGCGGCCTGGTGCACGTACGCGAGGCGGTCCGGGCGGTCACCACCGGCCGGGCGGCGACCGCCGGTGAGCTGATGAGCCCGGCGTTCACCCTGCCCGGGGAGGCCACCGTCACCGAGGCGGTCGCGGCGATGCGCGGCCGGCAGGCCCAGCTGGCGCTGGTCCGCAACGGCGGCGGCCCGACCCGGCCGATCGGCTTCGTCGCGCTGGAGGATCTCCTCGAGGAGGTCATCGGCGAGTTCGACGACGAGACCGACCCGGTGCCCCGGGGCCGTCGGGCACAACCCGGCCGACCCGAACTGGGCCGGCCGCGACCGGTTCGTGCTCTCCGCCGGCCACTCCAGCCTCAC
>NZ_JBSGJR010000629.1:0-3782 GCF_053605645.1 Micromonospora sp. NPDC003776 | reverse complement strand
GGCGCGGGGCGGGCGCGGCGGACCACACCGGGGAAGCCGACCTCCGGCCAGCCGTCCAGCTCGGACGGGGGCACGCCGCGACGGAGCAGGTCGTCCAGCAGCAGGGCGAGCGAATAGTCGGGCCGGGCGGCCAGCACCCGCTCCAGGGCGACCGCGGCCAGGGCACCGTAGCCGGCCCGCCAGGCAGCGAAGGCGAGCAGGCTGCCGGGGGCGGCGATCAGCTCCGGCTCGGCCCGCCGCAGCACGTCGGTCCATAGGCTGATGTCGGCGTCCCGCCCGTCGGTGCGTTCCCAGGCATGGTCGCGTACCGGGAGCTGGGTGAGGAGCACGGTCAGCCAGGCCACCTCGTCATCGGTCAGCCGCTCGCCGCGCCGGGCCCGGCGGAACGCGGTGCGGACGGCCGCCACCCCGGCGGAGCGTACGGACCGGCCACCGACCAGCGCGGTCTCGGTCGCCTCCTCGGTGAGGGCGGCCAGCCGTCCCCGGGCCCGGACGGTGGCCCGACGCATGGCCACCCGGACCGGACCGTCGAGCGCGGACACCTGCGCGGTCAGCGCCGCCCGGTCGGGCAGGGCGACCTGACCGGCGAAGACGGCCGCCGCGCTGACCTCGCTGGCCCCCGGGTCGTACGGGGTGCCGTCCGGCGGGCAGCAGTCGGGTTCGGTGCAGAGGTAGGACCACCAGCGCCCGTCGGTGACCCGAAGCGCGTCGAGCACGAGCAGGCCGGCCCGGTCCAGCGCCTCGCCGACCGCGTCGACCGCCGGGGTCACCCGGACGGGCGGACCGTACCCGATCACGGTGGCGGACTCGCTGCCCTGCCGGGCGATCACCTCGGCCAGGTGCCCGGCGGCCGGCCGGGGGTCGGCGCCCGGCTCGGGCAGGTCGCCGCGGGCGGCGAAGACGACCCGACGGCCGCGCAGCGCCACCACGACCACGCTGTCGGCGGGGTGGAAGCCGAGCAGGTAGGGCACGGCGGCGATCAGGTCGGCGGGCGAGCGGACGGCGAGCCGGAGCTGGTCGGTGGGAGTCATGCCGGAAGCGTGGGGGCACCCCGCCCCACCCCGACAGGCCCTGTGGACGACACGCGGGTTGTCCACAGATACGGAGAGTATCGGTGCAGGTGAACGCGGATCGGCACCGGCCGAGGACGCCGCCCGACCCGCGAGCGTCGGTCCGACCGGCTACCTTGCGCTCATGGACCTGGCGTACCTGCGGGCACACCCGGAGCACCTGCCGACCTTCCTGACCCACCAACGGATCCGGGAGACGCCGGTCTCCGGCGGGAACATCTGCGCCACCTCTCGGCTCACCCTCGACGACGGCCACTCGGTCTTCGCCAAGACCTGGCCCGAGCGGGCCGGCCGGCCGGTGCCGGAGGGCTTCTTCGCCGCCGAGGCGGCCGGGCTGCGCTGGCTGCGTGAGCCGGCCACGGTCGCGGTGCCGGAGGTGCTGGTGGCGCTGCCCGAGCTGCTGGCGTTGGAGTGGGTCGAGCCGGGCGAGCCGGGCCGGGAGGCGGCCGAGCGGTTCGGGCGCGAGCTGGCCGGGCTGCACCGGGCCGGGGCGGCCGCCTTCGGCGCCGAGTGGGCCGGTTTCATCGGCGCGCTGCCACAGGACAACACGCCGGACCCGGGTCCCTGGCCGGCCTGGTTCGCGCACCGGCGGCTCCTGCCCTACCTGCGCCTGTCCGTCGACAACGGCGCCCTCGGCGGCGACGATGTCGCACTGGTGGAGCAGGTGATCGAGCGGATCGGCGAGTTCGGCGGTGACGAGCCGCCGGTGCGGATCCACGGCGACCTCTGGCCGGGCAACCTGCTCTGGGGGGCCGACGACCGGGTCCGGCTGATCGACCCGGCCGCGCACGGCGGCCACCGGGAGACCGACCTCGCCCAGCTCGCGCTCTTCGGCGGCCCGCCCCACCTGGACCGGATCATGGCCGCCTACCAGGAGGCGTGGCCGCTGGCCGACGGCTGGCGGGAGCGGGTGCCGCTGCACCAGCTCCATCTGCTGCTCGTGCACACCGCCCTGTTCGGCACGGCATACCGGGACGCGGTGGCAACCGCCGGCCGCGCCGCGCTGCGGGGCACCGAACGCGCTACGGTCGACAGGTGACCGCCGCCCCGACCACCGACGGGGTCCTCGTCGACCGGTACGGCCGTGTCGCCCGGGACCTGCGGGTCTCGCTGACCGACAAGTGCAACCTGCGCTGCACCTACTGCATGCCCGCGGAAGGGCTGCCGTGGCTGGCCGGGCCGCAACTGCTCAGCGACGACGAGATCATCCGGCTGGTCCGCATCGCGGTACGGCAACTGGGCGTCACCGAGGTCCGCTTCACCGGCGGGGAGCCGCTCATCCGGCCCGGGCTGGTCGGGATCGTGTCGGCGGTGGCCGCGTTGGAACCCCGCCCCCGGATCTCGTTGACCACGAACGGCCTGGGGCTGGAACGGCTCGCGCCCGCGCTGCGCGCCGCCGGGCTGGACCGGGTGAACGTCTCGCTGGACACCCTGGACCGGGCCCGGTTCGCCGAGCTGACCCGTCGGGACCGGCTCCCCGACGTGCTCGCCGGTCTGGCCGGCGCGGCCGCGGCCGGGTTGGCCCCGGTAAAGATCAACTCGGTGCTGATGCGCGGGGTCAACGACGACGAGGCTCCGGCGCTGCTCCGGTTCGCCCTGGCGCATGGCTACGAGCTGCGCTTCATCGAGCAGATGCCGCTGGATGCGCAGCACGGCTGGGACCGGACGACGATGGTCACCGCCGACGAGATCCTGGCGGCGCTGACCCGGGAGTTCGCGTTGACCCCCGATCCGGCGGAGCGGGGTGCGGCGCCCGCCGAGACCTGGCTGGTGGACGGCGGGTCGGCCCGGGTCGGGGTGATCGGCAGCGTGACCCGGCCGTTCTGCGGCGACTGCGACCGCACCCGGCTCACCGCCGACGGGCAGGTCCGGGCCTGTCTCTTCGCCACCGAGGAGTCCGACCTGCGCAGCGCGCTGCGCGCCGGGGCGGACGACGCCGAGCTGGCCCGGCGGTGGCGCACGGCGATGTGGGGAAAGCGGGCCGGGCACGGCATCGACGACCCCACCTTCCTGCAACCCGCCCGCCCGATGTCGGCGATCGGAGGCTGACCGTGCAGCTCACCGTCCGTTACTTCGCCGGGGCGCGGGCCGCGGCCGGCCGGTCCGAGGAGACCGTCCCGGCCGGCCGGTCGCTCGACGAACTCGTCGACGAGCTGGCCGCCCGGCACGGCGAGCGGCTGGCCGTCGTGCTGAAGGCGGCGAGTTTCCTGGTCGACGGCCTGGCCTGTCACGATCGGCAGGCACCGCTGCCGGCCGGCGTGACGGTCGACGTGCTGCCGCCGTTCGCGGGCGGATGAGGGGAGCCCACGTGTTGGCGATGGGGACGTTCGTCGGCTTCGTCCTGCTCGTCACCGCCCTGATCCACCTCTACCTGTGGAAACGGCTGGTGCGCGACACCACCGCTCTCGGGCGTGGGAGGAGGACCGGCGGGATCGCCGTACTGCTGCTGGCGGTGCTGATCCCGGCCACCATAATCGTGACCCGCGCCGGCGTGGACTGGATCGCCTGGCCGGGGTTCATCTGGCTGGCCCTGATGTTCTACCTGCTGGTCGTGCTGCTGGTGCTGGAAGTGCCGATGGCGGTGGCCAGGCTGGTGCTGCGCCGCCGCGCCGTGGTCGCCGAACCCACCGCGGCCGCTCCCGAGCCGGCCCTGGTCGGCGCCCCCGATTCGCCGGCCACCGGCCCGACGGCCGACGATCCGGCCGCGCCCCC
>NZ_JBSGJR010000628.1:0-3806 GCF_053605645.1 Micromonospora sp. NPDC003776 | reverse complement strand
GGTGCCAACCAGCAGTGGCAACTGGTCGTGGTGTCCAACGGTGGCGGCACCGGTGGGGGATGCGGCAGGTCCCCCGGCCTGTCGAACGGCGCCCATCGCGCTGGGCCCGGTAGCGGCGGATCAGCGCCGCCGTCGACGAGTCCACGTCGCCGAGGTCCGGCGCGTCGCCGGTGAGCTTCGGCGCGAGCTGGTTGGCCATTACCTTGCCCAGCTCCACGCCCCACTGGTCGAACGCGTTGATGTCCCAGACCGCGGCCTCGGTGAAGACGATGTGCTCATAGAGGGCGATCAGCTGGCCCAGCGTGGCCGGGGTGAGCTTCGGCGCGATGATCGAGGTGCTCGGGTGGTTGCCCGGCATCACCCGGTGCGGCACCACCGGCGCCGCGGTGCCCTCCGCCTCCACCTGCTCGCGGGTACGGCCGAAGGCCAGCGCGGCGGTCTGGGCGAAGAAGTTGGACATGAACAGGTCGTGCATGTCGCCGAGGTCGTGGTTGGGCTGGCTGAACGCGATGAAGTCCGCCGGGATCAGCCGGGTGCCCTGGTGGATCAGCTGGTAGAAGGCGTGCTGGCCGTTGGTGCCGGGCTCACCCCAGAAGATCTCCCCGGTCGGGTACGTCACCGGGGTGCCGTCCACCCGCACCGACTTGCCGTTGCTCTCCATGGTCAACTGCTGCAGGTAGGCCGGGAACCGGTGCAGGTACTGCGCGTACGGCAGCACGGCGTGCGTCTCGGCGTCGAGGAAATCGGTGTACCAGACGTTGAGCAGGCCCAGCAGCGCCGGCACGTTCCGCTCGACCGGCGTGGTCCGGAAGTGCTCGTCCACCGCGTGGTAGCCGGCCAGCATCTCCCGGAACCGCTCCGGCCCGATCGCCAGCATGACCGACAGGCCGACCGCGGAGGGCAGCGAGTACCGGCCGCCCACCCAGTCCCAGAAGCCGAACATGTTCTCCGGGTCGATGCCGAAGTCGCGGACCCGCTGCTCGTTGGTGCTCACCGCGACGAAGTGCCGGGCCACCGCCGACTCGTCGGCGTCCAGCCCGGCGAGCAGCCAGCGCCGCGCCTGGTTGGCGTTGGCCAAGGTCTCCTGGGTGGAGAAGGTCTTGGAGACGACGATGAACAGGGTGCTGGCCGGATCCAGGTCGGTGACCTTGTCGTGGATGTCGGTCGGGTCGATGTTGGACACGAACCGGCAGCTGATGCCCGCGTCCCGGTACGCCTTCAGCGCCTCGTACGCCATCACCGGCCCCAGGTCGGAGCCGCCGATGCCGATGTTGACCACGGTGCTGATGCGCTCGCCGCTGGCCCCCCGCCACGCGCCCGAGCGCACCCGCTCGGCGAAGGCCGACATCCGGTCCAGCACGGCGTGCACGTCCGCGACCACGTCCTGCCCGTCGACCACGAGCGACGCGTCGCGCGGCAGGCGCAGCGCGGTGTGCAGGACGGCCCGATCCTCGGTGGAGTTGATGTGCTGCCCGGCGAACATCGCGGCGATCCGGTCGCTGAGCCGGACCCGCTCGGCGAGCACCGAGAGCAGCGCCATCGTCTCGTCGGTGATTAGGTTCTTGCTGTAGTCCACGTGCAGGTCGGCGACCTCGCCGGTGAGCCGCTCACCCCGCTGCCCGTCGGCGGCGAACAGCTCCCGCAGGTGCGTGCCGCGCATCGCCTCGGCGTGCTTGCGCAACGCCTGCCATTCGTCCGTGGTGGTGACGTCCACAGCCATCGGCTCGATCTTCTCCTTCACGACGGGGTCTGCCAGCGGGCCGTCGTCGCCCCGCTGCGGGCCACCCCACCAGCCTGCCACCCGGGGCGGGTACGCGCGACGCGACCCGGGATCGCCCACCCCCTGGGAGCGGCGTTGGGACGGGTGTTCGACGCGGTGCCCGCCTTGACCTCGAGTGCACTCGAATTCCTACCGTGGCGGGACCGGCCGCCGCCCGGTCAGCGCGGCGTACCCCCCAGGGGCATCAGCATGCGTTACCGCGTCCTCGGCGACACCGGCATCGAGGTGAGCGTCCACTGTCTCGGCACCATGATGTTCGGCGCCGTCGGCAACCCCGACCACGACGAGTGCGTACGGATCGTGCACGCCGCCTTGGACCGGGGCATGAACTTCGTGGACACCGCCGACATGTACTCCGCCGGCGAGTCGGAGGTCATCGTCGGCAAGGCGCTCAAGGGCCGCCGGGACGACGTGGTCCTCGCCACGAACTCGCACTTCCCGATGGAGGAAGGGCGCAACCGGGGCGGCAACTCACGGCGCTGGATCGTCCGCGAGGTGGGGGAGAACCGGCGCCGCCTCGACACCGACTGGATCGACCTCTACCGGGTGCATCCACCCGACCCCGGCACCGACATCGAGGAGACGCTGGGCGCGCTGACCGAACTGGTCCGGGCCGGCAAGATCCGCGCCTTCGGCTGCTCCACCTTCCCGGCGGAGGAGATCGTGGAGTCGCGTCACGTCGCCGAGCGGCGGGCGCTCGGGCGGTTCCGGACCGAGCAGCCGCCGTACTCGGTCCTGGCGCGCGGCGTGGAGTCGGCGGCGTTCCCGGTCTGCCAGCGCTACAGCATGGGGGGTCAACTGCTGCCAAGGGAGCGTTCTTTAGGCGTCACAGACGCGTTCTAGTGCGGTGTTTGGGCGAGGAGCCGCGAGATTGTCGTACCCGTCGCCAACACTGATCCCGAGGGGGTGAGTGGGGGTGGGTGTGCGCAGTCTGCAGGCGTACCGGTTTGCTCTGGACCTGACGCCGTCGCAGGAGCGGGCGGTGCTGGCGCATGCGGGCGCGGCGAGGGTGGCGTACAACTGGGCTCTGGCCAGGGTGAAGGCGGTCTTGGACCAGCGCGCCGCGGAACGCAGCTACGGTATGCCTGAGCAGCTGCTGACCCCGACGCCCGGGTGGAATCTCGGGGCCTTACGCAAGGCGTGGAACCAGGCGAAGTCGGATGTGGCGCCGTGGTGGGCTGAGTGCTCGAAGGAGGCGTTCAACACCGGCCTGGACAACCTGGCGCGCGGGTTGAAGAACTGGTCTGACTCCCGGGCAGGCAAGCGCGCCGGTCGGCGAGTCGGGTTCCCGCGGTTCAAGTCCCGCCGCCGCAGCACCCCCAGCGTCCGGTTCACCACCGGCGCGATCCGGGTGGAGCCCGACCGGAAACATGTGGTGCTGCCCCGGCTGGGTCGGCTCAAGACCCACGAGTCGACCCGTAAGCTCGCCCGCCGCCTGGAATCCGGAACGGCTCGGATCCTGTCCGCGACGGTGCGCCGGGACGGCGGGCGGTGGCAGGTGGCGTTCTGCGTCGAAATCGAGCGGGTCGAGCGCACCCCGACGCGCCCGCAGGCGGTGGTTGGCGTCGATGTGGGGATCAGCCACCTGGCGGTGCTGTCCACCGGCGAGATGGTGCCCAACCCGAGGCATCTGGACGAGGCCGGCCAGCGGATGCGGCGCCTGTACCGGCAGATGTCTCGGCGTATCGGGCCGGACCGGCGCACCGGTCGGCGGCCCTCAAACCGGTGGGAACGCGCCCGCCGGCACGTCGCCCGCGCGCATGCGCGGGTAGCGAACCTGCGCCGTGACGGCCTGCACAAGCTCACCACCGGGCTGGCCCGCGAGTACGGCACGATCGTGGTCGAAGACCTCCACGTGGCCGGCATGCTGGTTAACCAGCGGCTGGCCCGGCAGGTCGCGGATGCCGGCTTCGCCGAGATCCGCCGACAGGTGGATCCTGCTGGCTTATTGGCGGGTTCATGCGGCTAGGGCGAGGCGGGCGAGGTGGCTGGTGCGGGTTCGGTCGAGGGGGTGACCGTTCCAGTA
>NZ_JBSGJR010000627.1:0-3819 GCF_053605645.1 Micromonospora sp. NPDC003776 | reverse complement strand
GGGCCGACCGGGGCCCGGCGAACGAGGTCGGCCCGGGGGGCGACCGTGGCCCGGCCCGGCGGCGCGGGGCCGGCGCGTTCGGCGGACCGGCCGGGCCGCTGCGGGCGCCGCGCCAGCCGGCCGAGGTGATGGCGCAGTCCGGGGCGGCCGCCGGCGCGCCGCCGGTGATCGCCCGGGCCCACCACGGCAGCGTCTCCCGGGAGGAGCGCAAGCACATCGAGGAGGCGCTGAAGTCGGGGCAGCTGCCGGCCGTGGTCGCCACCTCCAGCCTCGAACTCGGCATCGACATGGGCGCGGTCGACCTGGTGGTGCAGATCGAGGCGCCGCCGAGCGTGGCCGCCGGCCTGCAACGCGTCGGCCGGGCCGGGCACCAGGTGGGTGCGGTCTCCCGCGGCGTGGTGTTCCCCAAGCACCGGGGCGACCTGCTCTCCTGCACGGTGGTCGCCGAGCGGATGGCCGACGGCGCCATCGAGGAGCTGCACTATCCGCGCAACCCGCTCGACGTGCTGGCCCAGCAGATCGTCGCGATGGTGGCGCTGGAGCCGTGGCGGCTCGGCGACCTCGCGGTGCTGGTCCGCCGGGCCGCCCCCTTCGCCGAGCTGCCCGACTCGGCGCTGCACGCGGTGCTGGACATGCTCTCCGGGCGCTACCCGTCGACCGCCTTCGCCGAGCTGCGCCCCCGGCTGGTCTGGGACCGGGCCACCGACGTGCTCACCGGCCGGCCCGGCGCCCAGCGGCTCGCGGTGACCAGCGGCGGCACCATCCCCGACCGGGGGCTGTTCGGCGTCTTCCTGGCCGGCGCCGAGCGCGCCGCGCGGGTCGGCGAGCTGGACGAGGAGATGGTCTACGAGTCCCGGGTGGGCGACGTGTTCCTGCTCGGCTCGTCCTCCTGGCGGATCGAGGAGATCACCCCCGACCGGGTGCTGGTCTCCCCCGCCCCGGGCCAGGCCGCCCGGATGCCGTTCTGGAAGGGCGACCAGCTCGGCCGGCCGGTCGAGCTGGGCCGGGCCATCGGCGCCCGGGTCCGGGCGCTGCTGCGCCAGGGCGACGACGAGGCCGTCGCCGCGCTGCGGGCCGGCGGCCCGGACGACTGGGCCGCCGGCAACCTGATGACCTACCTGCGCGAGCAGCAGGCGGCCACCCGCTCCCTGCCCGACGACCGGACGGTGGTGGTCGAGCGGTTCCGCGACGAGCTGGGCGACTGGCGGCTCGCCGTGCACTCGGTGCTCGGCGCCCGGGTCAACGGCCCGTGGGCCCTGGCCATCGGCCGCCGCCTCGCCGAGCGCTACGGCGTGGACGCCCAGGTGATGCCCTCCGACGACGGCATCGTGGTCCGGTTGCCGGACACCGCCGACGAACCGCCCGGCGCCGACGTGGTGGTCTTCGAGCCCGACGAGATCGCCCAGCTCGTCGAGGAGTCCGTCGGCACCTCCGCGCTGTTCGCCTCCCGGTTCCGCGAGTGCGCGGCCCGCTCCCTACTGCTGCCCCGCCGCGACCCGCGCCGCCGGCAGCCGCTCTGGCAGCAGCGCCAGCGCGCCGCCCAGCTCCTCGACGTCGCCCGCGAGTACGCCGACTTCCCGGTCACCCTGGAGGCCGCCCGGGAGTGCCTGCAGGACGTCTTCGACCAACCGGCCCTCGCCGACCTGATGCGCGACCTGGCCGCCCGCAAGGTCCGCCTGGTCGAGGTGGAGTCCGAGCGGCCGTCGCCGTTCGCCCGCTCGCTGCTCTTCGGGTACGTCGGCGCGTTCCTCTACGAGGGCGACGCGCCCCTGGCCGAGCGGCGAGCCGCCGCCCTGGCCCTCGACTCGGCCCTGCTCGGCGAGCTGCTCGGCCGGGTCGACCTGCGGGAGCTGCTCGACCCGGCGGTGCTCGCCGAGACCGAGCGGCAGTTGCGCTGGCGCACCGAGCAGCGCCGGCCCCGCGACGCCGAGGACGTGGTCGAGCTGCTCCGGGTGGTCGGCGACCTGAGCGAGGCGGAGCTGGCCGAGCGGGGCGTACCGGTGGCGTGGCTGACCGAGCTGGCGGCGGCCCGGCGGGTGCTGCCGGTGCGGATCGCCGGCGAGGAGCGCTGGGTGGTCGTGGAGGACGCGGCCCGGCTGCGCGACGCGCTCGGGGTGGCGCTGCCGGTCGGGGTGGCCGAGGCGTACCTGGCGCCGGTGGCCGACCCGCTCGGTGACCTGGTCGCCCGGTACGCCCGCACCCACGGCCCGTTCGCGGCGGCCACCTGCGCGGCCCGGTTCGGGCTCGGCGTGTGCGTCGTCGAGCAGGCGCTACGCCGGCTCGCCGGCACCGGCCGGGTGGTCTCCGGCGAGTTCGCGCCCGACAGCGTCGGCACCCAGTGGTGCGACGCCGAGGTGCTGCGCCTGCTGCGCCGCCGCTCCCTCGCCGCGCTGCGCCGGGAGATCGAGCCGGTGCCGCCCCGGGCGCTCGCCTCGTTCCTGCCCCGCTGGCAGCAGGTCGGCTCGTCGGCGCGGGGCGTGGAGGCGCTCGCCGCCACCGTCGAGCAGTTGCAGGGCGCGGCGGTGCCCGCGTCCGCGCTGGAACGCCTCGTCCTGCCCGCCCGGGTGGCCGACTACTCCCCCGCCCAGCTCGACGAGCTCTGCGCCAGCGGCGAGGTGGTCTGGGCCGGGGCCGGGGCGATCTCCGGCGGGGACGGCTGGGTCACCCTGGCGTACGCCGATGTGGCACCGCTGCTGCTGCCCCCGCCGGACGAGGCGCTGGCGCTCACCCCACTGCACGAGGCCGTGCTGGACGCGCTCGGCGACGGGCAGGCGCTCTTCTTCCGTTCGCTGTCCGACCGGCTGGGGTCCACCGACGACACCGCCCTGACGGCCGCGATCTGGGACCTGGTCTGGGCCGGGCACCTGACCAACGACACCCTGGCCCCGCTGCGCGCGGTGCTCGGCGGGGGTGGCGCCCACCGGGCCCGGCCGTCCGCGCCGCGGACCCGCTACCGCCGTCCCGGCCGGGTGGCGCTGCCCAGCCGGGGTGGGCCACCGACCGTGGCCGGGCGCTGGTCCCGGCTGCCCGACCGCGATCTGGACCCCACCCGCCGGGCCGCCGCCCTCGCCGATCTGCTGCTCGAGCGGCACGGCGTGGTCACCCGGGGCGCGGTCCTGGCCGAGCAGGTGACCGGCGGGTTCGCCGCCGTCTACCCGGTGCTGTCCGCACTGGAGGAACGCGGGGCGGCCCGGCGCGGCTACTTCGTCGAAGGGCTGGGCGCGGCGCAGTTCGCGGTGCCCGGGGCGGTCGACCGGCTCCGCACCCTCGCCGACCCGACCGACCCGGGCCGGGGGCGCGGTGGGGGCCCGGCCGTGGTGCTCGCCGCCACCGACCCGGCCAACCCGTACGGCGCCGCGCTGCCCTGGCCGGAACGGGTGGTCGACTCGGGCGACGGGACGGCGCCGGCCACCGGGCACCGGGCCGGGCGCAAGGCCGGAGCGCTGGTCGTGCTCGTCGGCGGCGACCTGGTGCTCTATGTGGAGCGTGGCGGCCGCACGATCCTCTCCTTCACCGACGACGCCGACACGCTCGCGTCCGCCGGCAAGGCGCTCGCCGACGCGGTGCACTCCGGGGCGCTCGGCGCGATCTCGGTGGAGCGGGCGGACGGCGAGGCGGTGCACTCCTCGCCGCTGCGGGACGCGCTGACCGCTGCCGGCTTCCGGGCCACCCCCCGCGGCCTCCGCCTACGCGGCTGACCACGCCGGGCCGGGCTCACCCCCCCCCCCCCCCCGGCCCCCCCCCCCCCACCCCCCCCGCCCCCCCCCCCCCCCGCCCCCCCGCCCCGCCCCCCGCCCCCCCCCCCCCCCCCCCCCCCCC
>NZ_JBSGJR010000626.1:0-3864 GCF_053605645.1 Micromonospora sp. NPDC003776 | reverse complement strand
TGTCGACCTGGTGGTCCAGCTCGGCACCGACCGGCCCGCCGCCCTGCTGGCCACCGGGTACGCCCAGCGCCGCCAGCCCCACCTCCAGGTCGACCTGCGCGGTGGCGTACCGGTGGTCGGCCCGCTGGTCCGGCCGCCGGCCGGTCCCTGCCTGCACTGCGTCGACCTGCACCGGATCGACCGGGACCCGGACTGGCCCCGGCTCGCCGCCCAGCTCGCGGCCGACGACGGCGAGCGGGCCTGCGCCACGACCACCCGGCTGGCGGCCGTGGCGTACGCGGTCGCCGAGGTCCTCGCCCACCTGGACGGCGGCACCCCGGAGACCCTCGGCTGCGCGGTCGAGGTCGCCGGGGCCGGCCGGTTCCGGCACCGCCAGTGGTCGCCGCATCCGTCCTGCGGATGCGCCGGACGTCGCCCGATCCGGGGCCGACCCACCCGCTCCCGGCTTCGCAGCAGCAGCGGGCCCGTCGAGTCGGTAACAATGACCGGGTGACCGACATCCCGCGCCGGGCCGTGTCCCGGACCGCCAAGCTCGCCGCTCTGCCGCTCGGCTTCGCCGGTCGGACCGTCCTCGGCATGGGCAAGCGGGTCACCGGGCTCGCCTCCGACGTCATCTCCGCCGAGATCCAGCAGCGCACCGCTGAGCAGCTGTTCAGCGTGCTCGGGCAGCTCAAGGGCGGGGCGATGAAGTTCGGCCAGGCGCTGTCGGTCTTCGAGGCGGCGCTGCCCGACGAGATCGCCGCCCCCTACCGGCAGGCGCTCACCAAGCTCCAGGAGGCGGCCCCGCCGCTGCCGGCCGCCACAGTGCACAAGGTGCTCGCCGAGCAGCTCGGGCCGGACTGGCGGGACCGGTTCGTCGAGTTCAACGACACCCCGGCCGCCGCCGCCAGCATCGGGCAGGTGCACCATGCGGTCTGGCGTGATCCCGGGTACGGCCCGAACGGCGGCCCGCGGCACCGGGACGTGGCCGTGAAGATCCAGTACCCGGGTGCCGGCGACGCCCTGCTCGCCGACCTGAAGCAGCTCTCCCGGCTGGGTGGCATGTTCCGGGCGATCCAGCCCGGGTTGGACGTCAAGCCGCTCCTGGTCGAGCTGCGCGAGCGGATCACCGAGGAACTGGACTACGAACTGGAAGCCGAGTCGCAGCGCGCCTTCGCCGCCGCGTACGCGGACGATCCCGACATCTACATCCCGGAGGTGCTGGACGCCGCGCCCCGGGTCCTGATCACCGAGTGGGTCGAGGGCATCCCGCTGGCGGAGATCATCCGGTCGGGCACCGAGGAGCAGCGTGACCGGGCCGGCCTGCTCATGGCCGAGCTGCACCTCTCGGCGCCGATGCGGGCCGGGCTGCTGCACGCCGACCCCCACCCGGGCAACTTCCGGCTGCTGCCCGACGGCCGACTCGGGGTGATCGACTTCGGTGCGGTGGCCCGGATGCCGGAGGGCACCCCCGAGCCGATCGGCCGGATCGCCGGGCTGGCGATCCGGGGCGACGCGGACGGGGTGGTGGCGGGGCTGCGCGAGGAGGGCTTCGTCAGCCAGACCGAGCCGATCGACGCGCAGGCGCTGCTGGCGTACCTCCAGCCGATGCTGACCCCGGTCGCCGAGGAGGAGTTCCGGTTCACCCGGGCCTGGCTGCGGGGCGAGGCGACCCGGCTGGCCAGCCCCCGCTCGCCCGCGTTCCAGCTGAGCCGGCAGCTCAACCTGCCGCCGGCGTACCTGATGATCCACCGGGTGACGCTCGGCTCGATCGGGGTGCTCTGCCAGCTGGAGGCGAAGGCGCCGTACCGCGCCATCCTGGAGCGCTGGCTGCCCGGCTTCGCCCCGGTGAGTTGAGCGACGGAGACGTCGAAGGGGCGGTGACCATCCGGTCACCGCCCCTTCCGATCAGGTAGCGATCTAGAGAACGCCCAGGTCGCGAGCCGACTGGGTGCGGCTCTTCATCGCGACGGTACGGGCGGAACGGGTTGCCTCAGTGCTCGTGGTGGTGCGACCGGCCTGAGGCCGGGGCATTCGAGCCCGGGACAACGCTTCGTGGAGTAGTTGCATCTCGGTTCCATTCGTCAGGTGCAGCATGGTTTCGGCTTTCTGGTTCGGCCGGCGGTCGCCGGCGGGACGTGTGGAACGGGGTTGTGTCAGGCTGCCAGCCGGACCGCGCTGCGCGACTCGGACAGCCCACTGGCCGCCAGTCGCGCCTCGGCCTCGACCCGGAGCTGGGCGTCGCGGGCGAGGTCCTCCTTGCGCGGACGGCCACGGGGCCGCTTGCGCGGGACGACCGCGCCACGCTCGAAGATCTCGCCGCCCCAGACGCCCCAGGGCTCGGCCCGCTCCACCGCCCCGGCGAGGCACTCGACGCGCAGCGGGCAGTCCCCGCAGAGCGACTTGGCCAGCTCGAGCTCGGTGGGCGAGTCGGAGAACCACAGGTCGGGGTCGAACTTCCGGCAGGGCAGGTTCGCCTCCACCTCGACGCTCACGTCGAGCGGGGCCAACGCCAGACTCATCCTCCGGTCACCTCTCTCTCACTTCGATCTCGTGGATCGCATTCGTTCGGCACTACTGCCGTGCAAAAAAACTGAGGCCGCGGATCCCGGTGTGCGGGTTCCGCGGCCTCGAGGTGAGCCGGTGGTCTGATGGATCAGACCGGTCTACCTCGAGGTGGAACGCCGCGGACATCAGTGCGCTTCTTGGCGCCGCCGATGCCCATGCCCGTGAAGCCACTGGTCCCCTCGACTCCGGCAATCGGCGCGACGGTCAGGTTCAGCTCGGCCTGAACCTGGGCCTGGTGCACCTGCGGAGCCGACGGTCGAGCGGCAAGGGCCACCCGGACAGCCGACAGCGGAGCGCAGGCAGCTGGCATCGCCGCCGGACGCTCATAGGTGAAGATCTCCACGGGTGCCACCTCCCTCACGTTCCTCGTATCGACCATGGACTCGTCCCTCTTGAGCAGCCAGAATGGTGCCGCTCGCGAGGTGTGTCCTGAGGCTATTCCTCGCCTGCGGGCGAGGGCAAACGATTTACGGCTAGATTTCGAAACTTTTCTGCGGGCAGATCTCGTCGACCGCCGCGCCGGCCACCAGGGCCAGCACCGTATCCCCGTAAAGTCCCAGTTTGCGGGGGCCGATCCCGGCGATCGCGATCAGCTCCTCGGTGCGGCCCGGCTTCCGCTCGGCCAGCGCGGTCAGCGTGGCGTCGGTGAAAACCACGTACGCCGGCACCTTCTGCGCGCCGGCCACCCGCTGCCGCCACTCGCGCAGCCGCTCGTACAGCTCCTCGTCGATGTCGGACGGACAGGTCGGGCAGCGCCCCAGCTTCCGGTCCGCGCCGGCGAGCAGGGTGGCACCGCAGATCCGGCAGGAGACCACCTGGGTACGCCGGCGCTCGGTCCGCCGGGCCGCGGCGGCACCGGCCCGCTCGGCGCCACCGCCGGAGCGGTCGAGCTGCGGCAGGAACCGGGACGGCCGCCGGGCCCGGCCACCCGGCGAGCGGGCCGCCGCGTACGACAGCCAGAGCCACTCCCGGGCCCGGGTGATCCCGACGTAGAGCAGCCGCCGCTCCTCCTCCACCTGCTCGGGGGTCTTCGCGTACGCGGTGGGCAGGGTGCCCTCGGCGAGGCCGACCAGGAAGACGGCGTCCCACTCCAGGCCCTTCGCCGAGTGCAGCGACGCCAGGGTCACCCCCTCCACGGTGGGTACGTGCTGCTGGGCCGCCCGCCGGGCCAGCTCGTCGTTGAAGTCGGCCAGGGTCACCGGCCGCTCGATCGCGGCCGCCTCGCCGATCGGCACCACCTCGGGGGTCGCCGCGTACTCCTCGGCGAGCTGGACCAGGGCGGCGAGCGCCTCCCACCGCTCCCGCGCGGCACCGCCG
>NZ_JBSGJR010000625.1:0-3872 GCF_053605645.1 Micromonospora sp. NPDC003776 | reverse complement strand
GAGCCGCCCCGCCGCCACCCGCGCGGTCAGGTAGGTGGCGTGGGGCTGGGCCCGCCGGTCGGTGGGCGAGCCGGGGTTGAGCAGCCGTAACCCACCCGGGGCCACACTGTCCCACGGGATGTGCGAGTGGCCGAAGACCAGCAGGTCCCGGTCCGGGAAGCGGGCCGCGCAGCGCTGCTCGCGCCCGGCCTTCGGCCCGGTCTCGTGCACCACCGCCACCCGCAGCCCGGCCAGCTCGACCTCGGCCACCTCGGGCAGCCGGGCGCGCAGCTCCGGCCCGTCGTTGTTGCCGTGGACGCCGATCAGCCGGCGGGCCCGCCGGTCCAGCGCGTCCAGCAGCGACACGTCCACCCAGTCCCCCGCGTGCAGCACCACGTCGGCGGCGTCGATCGCCGCCCACACCGGCGGGGGCAGGTCCCGGGCCCGCTTCGGCACGTGCGTGTCCGCGATGATGACCAGGTCCACCCTGCGATCCTCCCCCGCCCCCCTGGTTCGCGCCGGGCCGGGGCCGCGGTCAGGCGCCCTGGCCCTGGTTCTGCATCAGGCCGCCGTCCATGAAGTACGTCGACCCGGTCACGTAGTCGGCGTCGTCGCTGGCCAGGAAGACCGCCACCTTGGCGATCTCCTCCGGCATCGCGGCCCGCTTCCAGGGGATGCTCTGCACCTGCTCCTCCAGGTACTTCGGGTCGTCGATGGCCCGCTGGTTGAACGGGGTGAGCACCATGCCCGGGCCGATGTTGTTGACGTTCATGTGCATCGGCGCGACCTCCAGCGCGAGGCTCTTGGCGAACTCCAGCATCGCGCCCTTGCTGGTGTCGTAGTCGGCGCCGCCGGCCCGGGCGACCTCCTGGTGGATGGAGGTGATGTTGATGATCTTCCCGCCGCCGCCCTGGTCCCGGCGGTGCCGGACGAAGCGGCGGGAGCAGAAGAACGTGCCGTAGACGTTGGTGCGGATGCACCGGTCCCAGGTCTCGGTGTCCAGGTCGGCCACCGGGATGCCGGAGGCGTCCACCCCGGCGTCGTTCATCAGGATGTCCAACCGGTCGAACTCGGCCAGCGCCTCGTCGAACATCGCTTCCACCTGGTGCTCCACGCTGATGTCGCCCTGCACCACCACGGCCCGCCGGCCGGCCTTCTCGATCTCCGCCTTGGTGTGGTTGGCCCCGGCGTGGTCATGCAGGTAGTGCACCACCACATCGGCGCCCTCCCGGCCGAACTCGATGGCGGTGGCCTGGCCGATGCCCGAGTCCGATCCGGTGATCAGGGCGGTCCTGCCCGCCAGTCGTCCGGTCATCCGGGTGCTCCCTCCGTGAGCGCCGTACCGGCCGGCACGGTGTGCCGGGCGGCGCCGCCGAGCCGTTCGACGGCCTCGGTGAGCTGGCCGGCGGCGTTGATGAGGCCGATGTGCGAGAAGGCCTGCGGGAAGTTCCCGAGCTGCTCGCCGGTGGCCTGGTCGATCTGCTCGGCGTAGAGGCCGAGGTCGTTGACCCGGGCCGCGAGCTGCGCGAAGAGCCGCTGGGCGCGGTCCACCTCGCCGGCCAGGGCCAGGCAGCCCACCAGCCAGAACGAGCAGATGACGAAGCCCGCCGGGTCGGCGTCCCAGCGCCGCAGCAGGCCGTCGCGGGAGAGCCGGCGCTCCACCACGTCGACGGTGGCGCGCATCCGGGGATCGTCGGCGGGCAGGAAGCCGACCAGCGGCATGATCAGCACCGAGGCGTCCAGGTCGTCGGAGCCCAGGGCCCCGGTGTACGCCCCGACCCGCTCGTTCCAGCCCCGGGTCAGCACCACCTCGCGTACCTCGTCGCGGGCGGCGGCCCAGCGGGCCACGTCCTCGGCGTCGCCGATCCGGGGCCCGAACCGGACGGCCCGGTCCAGCGCGGTCCAGCACTGCACCTTCGAGGAGAGGTAGTGCCGCTCGGCGTCCCGGGCCTCCCACATCCCGGCGTCCGGCCGGCGCCAGTCCCGCACCGCCTGATCGGCGAGGGCGCGCAGCAGGTGGCGGACATCCGGCGACATCGGGTCGAGGTAGTGCCGCATCAGCCAGGCGGCGTCCAGGATCTCCCCGAGCACGTCGGTCTGCCGCTGCCGCCAGGCGTCGTTGCCGATCAGGACCGGCCGGCTGTCGGCGTACCCGGAGAGGTGCTCGAGCCGGTGCTCGGTGAGGTCCCGCTCGCCCTCGACGCCGTACATGATCGGAACGGGCTCGTCGCCGATCCGCCCCATCGCGCGGGCCACCCAGGCGAACTGCCGGTTCGCCTCGTCGGGGCAGGCGGCCAGCCAGAGCGCCTGCAGGGTCAGGCTGAAGTCGCGTACCCAGACGTAGCGGTAGTCGTAGTTGCGGTCCCCGCCCAGCTCCTCGGGGAGCGAGGTGGTGGCGGCCGCGACGACCGCCCCGCTCGGGCCGTAGGTCATGCCCTGCACCACCAGCGCGCTGCGTCGTACCTGGTCCCGGTGGAGCCCGCGGTAGTCGTGCAGCCCCGCCCAGGACCGCCAGCCGGCCGCCGTCTCGGCCACCACCTCGTCGGCGTCCGGCAGCGCGGGCGGGCCACCGCCGTAGGTCGCGGCGTAGCCGAGAGTGAAGTGGTGGGCGATGCCGACCCGGGCGGTGAAGCGGCCCGACGCCGCCGCGTCGCCGCAGCTCATCGGCACGTTGGCGCGCAACTGGAGGTGGCAGGCGCCGGCGGTGGCTTCGATCACCCCGTCGGTCTCGGCCAGGTAGGCACGGACCCGGCCGTACTCGAAGCGGGGCTGGTACTCCACCCGCATCGGCACCTCGCCGGAGAGCCCCTGGACGACCCGGGCGAGGACCCGTGGCGATCGGAGGGCGATGTCGTGGCCGCGCGCGCCGGTCTCCAGCGCCAGCGCGTCGGTGACGGCCACGGTGCCGGTCGCGGTGGTGAAGACGGTACGCAGCACCAGCGTGTCGTCCAGGTAGGACCGTTCGCTGGTGTACCGCCCCTCGGGCCGGATGCTCCAGTGCCCGGCGTCGTCGTCGAGCAGCCGCCCGAAGACCGAGGGGCCGTCGAAGCGGGCGGGGCACCACCAGTTCACCGCGCCGTCCCGGTCGACCAGCGCCGCGCTGCGCCCGTCCGCGAGGAACCCGTGGTCGTTGATCCGTGGCACGGCGGTGTCTACCCGGCCCGCCTCGCCCGCATGCCCGGTTCGAGGCGAGCGATCCGTCCCGCGGGGCGCGTTACCGGCCGGCGGCGGTGGGAACGCGACGGGCTGACGAAGGAGGATCCTCATGACCAGACCCTCGACTCCGTCCGCGGCCTGGCGACCCGGGATGCCGGGTGGCGACAACCTCCCGTCCGGTCCGGGCGGTCGTCCGGCCGCGCCGAGCGGGGACGGACACGGACCGCAGACGGGTCCGCCGACCGTCACGATCGGGTCGTATCCGGACTACCCGTCCGCGCAGCGCGTGGTGGACTACCTGGCCGACAACCGGTTCCCGGTGGAACGGACGGCGATCGTCGGGACGAACCTGACCCTGGTCGAGACGGTGATGGGCCGGCTGACCACGGGTCGGGCCGCCCTGGTGGGCGCGGGTACCGGGGCCTGGTTCGGCCTCTTCATCGGGTTGCTCTTCGGCATCTTCACCGTCGGCAACTGGGTCGCGGTGATCCTGGCCGGCCTGGTGATCGGCGCGATCTGGGGTGCCGTCTTTGGCGCGGTGGCGCACGCGATGAGCGGCGGCCAGCGCGACTTCACCTCCGCGAGCTCCCTACGGGCCAGCCAGTACGCGGTGACGGTGGAGTCGGACGTGGCCGAGCAGGCCCGCCAGCTGCTGGGCCGGATGCACCTGACCCCGTCCGGCGTGACCGCCCGCTGAGCGCTCCTGCCCCGCCGCCCCGGCGTGCCCGTCGCGCCGG
>NZ_JBSGJR010000624.1:0-3875 GCF_053605645.1 Micromonospora sp. NPDC003776 | reverse complement strand
GCCCCCGGGTGATCCCCGGGGGCGTTTCGGTCGTTCGGTGTGCTCAGGCGCGGCCGCGGCGGGTGCGGACCTCCTGCAGCCGCTCGGCCAGGATGTCCTCCAGTTCGGCGATCGAGCGCCGCTCCAGCAGCATGTCCCAGTGGGTACGCGGCGGCTTGGCCTTCTTCTGCTCCGGCTCGCTGCCGTCGACCAGCCGGGCGACGCTGCCGTCGAACTTGCACTCCCAGGTCGTGGGGACCTCGGCGTCGACGGCGAACGGCACCTCGAACTGGTGTCCCTTGGCGCACAGGTACTCGCGGGTCTGGCGCGGCGCGAGCTCGGTGTTGCGGTCGGATTCGTAGCTGACCGCGCCAAGGCGGCTTCCGCGCAGCATGCGCTCGCCCATGATCGGCTTCCCCTCGTTCGTGGTGCTGGTCTTCTCGGTGTAACGGTCCGTCCGGGCCGGGCCATTCCCGCCCCGCCGGGACGATCCGTGCGGTGGGGGAACCCTCCAAGGGTAGCCGGTCCACCACGGCGGCCCGGCGGGGTCGTCCCCGGCCGGGCGGAATCGGTGGAGTGTTTCGCCTGTCAACGGGGATGTTAGCCGCCTCCACGCGTGCGGAGGTGAGCATGGCCGGTGACGCGCCGATCGGGGCCCGACCGCCCGGGGGGAAGACCTTCTTCGGTCACCCCCGGGCGCTGTCGACGCTGTTCCTCACCGAGATGTGGGAACGGTTCAGCTTCTACGGCATGCGCGCCATCCTCGTGCTCTACCTGACCGCCGCGGTCGCCGACGAGGGACTGGGCATCCGCGAGTCCACCGCCAACGCCGTCTACGGCACGTACAACGCGATGGTCTACCTGATGGCGCTGCCCGGCGGCTGGGTCGCCGACCGGCTGCTGGGCGCCCGGCGCAGCGTGCTGTGGGGTGGGGTGGTCATCGCGGCCGGCCACTACGTGATGGCCGTCCCGGTGCGGTGGAGCGTGTTCGCCGGCATGACCCTGATCGTGCTCGGCACCGGGCTGCTCAAGCCCAACATCTCCACCATGGTGGGTGACCTGTACGACCGGGACTCGCCGCGCCGCGACGCCGGCTTCTCGATCTTCTACATGGGCATCAACCTGGGCGGGTTCATCGCGCCGCTGATCACCGGCTTCCTCGGCGAGAAGATCAACTGGCATCTGGGTTTCGGCGCCGCGGCGATCGGCATGACCTTCGGCGTGCTGCAGTACGTGCTGGGACGGCGCAACCTGGGCGACGCGGGCGCCCGCCCGGTGGACCCGCTGCTCGGGGCGGACCGGCGCCGGGCGCTGACCCGGATCGGCCTGGTCACCCTGGCCGTGCTGGTGGTGCTCGGGTTGCTGGCCGTGCTCGGGCTGTTCACCGTCAACACCGTGGTCAACCTGCTGACCCTGGTCACCGTGCTGGTGGCCGTCGGCTACTTCGCCCGGATCCTCACCGACGGGGAGATCAGCGCCACCGAACGCAGCCGGATGAAGGCCTACACCTGGCTGTTCGTGTTCGCCGCCGCGTTCTGGCTGATCTACGACCAGGCCGGGTCGGTGTTGAACATCTTCGCCGCCGACCGCACCGACCGGAACGTGGCCGGCTTCACCTTCCCCGCGTCGTGGTTGCAGTCGGTGAACCCGATCCTGATCATCATCGGCGCGCCGTTGGCCGCCTGGCTCTGGCTCAAGCTCGGGCACCGGGTCTCCACGCCGATGAAGTTCGCGGTCGGCCTGATCCTCAACGGCCTGTCGTTCGTGCTGATGGCCGCCGCCGCGCAGGCCGCCGTCGGTGGGGGTCTGGTGTCGCCGTGGTGGCTGGTCGCCGTGTACGCGATCCAGGTCGCCGGTGAGCTGTCGCTGAGCCCGGTGGGTCTGTCGGCGACCACCAAGCTGGCCCCGGTCAAGTACGCCAGCCAGATGATGGGCCTGTGGTTCCTCGCCTCCGCCGTCGGCGACGCCATCGGTGGCCAGGTGGCGCGGCTGGCCGGGGCGTGGGCCGAATCGGTCTACTTCCTCACCTTCGGCCTGGCGTCGGTGGTGCTGGGGGTCGCCGCGGTGATGTTCGCCCGGCACATCCGGGTGCTGATGGCCGGTATCCACTGATCCGGCCGCCGGATCACCCGGCCGGGGTGGGTGGCAGGGGCAGCGGCAGGCCGGGCAGGCCGTCGATGCTGGTGGCCACGTGTTCCTTGCCGGCGAAGTAGGCGCTCAGCGAGGTGTCGTCCTCCCGGGCGAACCGCCGGCCGTGCAGGTCCCGGTCGGCCTCGTAGGTCATAAGCGGGACCGCGTACCCGCAGGTGTCGCGGATCAGTTCGGCGCGGACGACGACGACGGCCCGCAGCCCGTGCGGGCTCGGGTCGATGTCGGGGAAGTGCCGCAGCAGGTCCGGCCAGCGGGGGTCGTCGCGGAACACCGGCTCGCCGCGCCCGTGCACCCGCACGATGTTCGGCGGGCCGCCGAACGCGCACCACATCAGCGTGATGCGGCCGTTCTCCCGCAGGTGGGCGATGGTCTCCGCGTTGCTGCCGGCGAAGTCCAGGTAGGCCACCGTCAGCTCGTCGAGCACAGCGAAGGAGCCGCGCAGGCCCTTCGGGGAGAGGTTGATGGTGCCGTCGCCCGCGTGGGGGGCGGTGGCGGTGAAGAACATCGGCTGCGCCTCGATGAAGGTGCGCAGCCGGCCGTCGATACGCGCGTACGTCTTTCCCACGCCCCGAATCATCGTCGCCGCCGGGCCGCCGCCGCTGTCCCGTCCCAGCCCGTGGCCGGTCAGCCCAGCCGCGCCCGCAGCCAGTCGGCGAGGTCGGCCAGCGCCGGGGCGGCGATGCCGTGGCCGACCGGGTCCCGGCGGGCGGTGGCCGTGGCGCCGGACTCGCTGCGCAGGTAGGACCAGGTGCGGTCCAGCAGCTCGCGGGGGATGACGGTGTCGTGCTCGCCCTGGGCCACGAAGACCGGCACCCCGGCCAGCCGGCCGGCGGTGGTGGGCACCCCGGCGTCGAAGGGCAGCGTGCCGTAGAGGATCGCGGCGCCGGCGTACCGGGCCGGGTCGTCCAGCAGCAGGCCGCCGGCGAACGCGGCGCCGCCGCTGAAGCCGACCAGCGCCACCGGGCGGCCGACCGGGGCGACCCCGTCGAGCCAGCCGGTGAACCAGTCCAGGGTGGCGCGCAGCGACCCGGCGACCGGGCGGCCGATGCCCCGGTTGGCGAACCACGCGTACCCGCCGCCCTCGGCGATGGGGGCGCGGACCGCCGCGTACGCCGGGCCGGCCGGCAGGCGGTCGGCCAGGGCGAGGATCTCCCGTTCGTGGGAGCCGCGGCCGTGCAGCAGCACGACCAGGGGTGCGGTGGGGTCGGTGCTGCCGGCGGTGGCGACCACGGGCGCCGGGAACTGGTTGAGCATTCAACAATGCTAGCGCGGGCCGGTCAGCCGGTGCGGGCGCCCAGCCGGGCCAGGGCGGTGGCCAGGTCACTGACCTGGTCGGCGAGCTGCCCCGCCCGGCGCTGGGCCGCGTCGCGGTCGGCCTCGGCGGCGGCCAGCCGTACGGTCAGCTCGGCCAGCCGGGCCTCGACGGTGGCGGCGGCCTCCCGCGCGGCGGCCAGCTCGGCGGCCAGGGCGTCGCGCTCCCCGGTGCTGGCGGCCAGCTCCCGGCGGGCGGTGTCGGCGGCCGCGGCGGCCTCGGTGCGGTCGGCCTCAGCCTGCGCGCGGGCCGCGTCGGCCCGCTGCCGGGCGTCCTCGGCGGCGTGCTGGGCCTGGCGGGCCGCGGCGGTCTCCGTCCGGGCCTGCTCGGCGGCCATGCGGGCGGCCTCGGCGTCGGCGCGGGTCCGGTCGAGCTCGGCGCGCAGCCGCTCGGCCCCGGCGAGGGCCTCGGCGGCGGACCGGGTGGCCCGCTC
>NZ_JBSGJR010000623.1:0-3881 GCF_053605645.1 Micromonospora sp. NPDC003776 | reverse complement strand
CCACCGCCACCCGGCTCTTGGCCGGGATCTCCAGGGTCACGTCGTGCAGCACCGGGCGTGAAGTCGCTGCCGTACGCCGCGCCGGCCATGAGCACGGCCCGCTGCGGCCCGTCCAGCCGGTCCAGCCGGGCGTCGACCATCCGGCGAACCGTGTCGGGGACCGGTCCGGCCGGGTCGCCGGCATCGTCCAGTGCCGCCACGTACGCCCGGGCGGCGGCCGGGTTGCCACCGGTCAGCGGCGCCAGCTCGCGGGCCAGTGCGGCGGGCCGGCCGGCCCGGCCGAGCAGGTGCCGCAGCAGCCGTCCGGTGTCCACCGTGCCCAGTGGGGCCAGCGGCACCCGGCGTCGCCGGCCGGCGGCCCCGGGCAGCAGATCGGCCCAGCCCGGTCCGTGGGTGGCCACCACCGCGAGCGGCAACCCTCGCTCGGTGGCGACGGCGAAGAGCCGGTGCAGGAATCGGTTCAGCGGCGGGGCGGCCCGGTCCAGGCCGTCCACGGCCACCACCAGCGGCCGGTCGGCCGCCACGTCGAGGAGGACCTCCCGCCACACCTCGGCCCCGCGCGCTGCCGCCCCGGCATCCTCCGGCGCGGTCAGGAACTCGGTCAGGGCATGCGCCGCCGCGTCGAGCCGGGCCGCCGGCAGCAGCCCGGCGAGCGCGGTGGCCAGCCGGCGGCGTACCGTGCCGGCGGCGTCCGTGTCGCGGGCCCCGGCGAAGGCGCGGACCATGTCCGCCAGCGGCGCCAGCTCGCCCCGCGGATACGGCGGGCACTGCGCAATGCACCAGCGGACCGGCACACCGTCCACCTTCGACACGGCGCGGGTCAGCTCGTGCAGCAGCCGGCTGCGTCCACTGCCCTGCGGCCCGACCAGCGACACCCAGCGGGGCCGGCGCTCCCGGACCGCGCGGGCGATCTCCTCGCCGGCGGTGGCCAGTTCCCGCCGCCGGCCGATGAGCGGGCCCGGGTGGCCGGCCGGTCCGGGCCGGGCCGGCCCGGTGACCCGCCAGACGTCCAGCGGCTGCGCCTTGCCGGCCACCGTCATGGTGGCGAGGGGGCGCAGCTCGATCAGGCCGGCGACCGCCCGTCGGGTGGCCGCGCAGGCCACCACCCCGCCCGGCGGGGCGTACTCCTGCAACCGGGCGGCGGTGGTGATGACCGCGCCGCTGGCGGCGCCGTGCCCGCCGTCGCGGGTGGCGGCCAGGTCCACCAGGACCTCCCCGGTGGCCACCCCGACCCGGATCCGCAGCCGGGGGCCCGCCGACGCGCGCCGGTTCAGCGCCTTCTGGAGCTCCAGCCCGGCCCGCACCGCCCGGTACGCGTCGAAGCCGTCCGAGCCGTGCGCGCCGAACAGGGCCATCACCGCGTCGCCGATGTACTTCTCCACCACGCCGTTCCACCGGCGCAGCACCCCCGCCACCGTGCCGAAGTACCCGCGCTGCAGCGCCCGGACGTCCTCTGGGTCGAGCCGCTCGACCAGGCCGGTGGAGCCGACGATGTCGACGAAGAGCACGCTGACCGTCCGTCTCTCCTCCGGCACCGGCCAGCGCGTGGCTGCCTCCCGACTCCCCATGGTCGTGGTCACTGGCATCGCACCCACCCTTTCCCCCGGTCCGGTGCCTGACGACCTCTGGAGACTTTCACCACCGGTACGTAGGGGGATCGGTAGGACGACGTATGTCGACCACCCGCAACCTTTAGTCGCAATGTCGACGCGAGGAGTACCACTAGGGCCTTGAGGCCGTAGAACGGTGCGGGAACCTGTGACTAGGCTGCCTCCCATGGCCAGCGATGTGGACACCGCACCGCTCATCGGCCGTGCCGACACCATGGCGGCGCTCCGGTCGGCACTCCTCGACGACGTCGCCCCGGGGCATACCGCGGCGGTCTTCCTCACCGGCGAGAGCGGGGTGGGCAAGACCCGGTTGCTGGCCGAGCTGACCGGCCGGCTGCGAGACGCCGGCGCCCTGGTGCTCACGGGTTCCTGCCTGGACATCGGTGACGCCTCCCCGTTGCACCCGGTGCGGCAGGCGCTGCGCCGCTTCGACGCCGGGCTGGCCGAGGCCCGGACGGCCTCGGCGGTCCGCGGCCTGTTGCAGGTGTTTGACGAGGAGACCCCGGGGCCGGACGGCGCGGGTGCGTTGCTGGAACGGGTCTCCCAGGGGCTGCACCTGGTCGCCGCCGGGCGTCCGCTGGTCCTGGTCCTCGACGACCTCCAGTGGGTCGACCGGAGCACCCGCCAGCTCCTGCTCTATCTGCTCGCCGGCCTCGGCGACCTGCAACTGTCGGTGCTCGCCGCGGTGCGCGCCGAGTCGTTGCAGGGCGCGCACCCGCTGCGCCGGGTGCTCACCGAGCTGCGTCGGCTGCGCTCGGTCCGGGTGGTCGACCTGGCGCCGCTGGACCGGGCCGGCACGGACGAGCTGGCCGCCGCGATCGTCGGCACCCCGCTCGCGCCCGAGGCCGCCGACCGGCTGTGGCAGCGCAGCGGCGGCAACCCGTTCGTCGTGGAGGAACTCGCCCGGGACCTGCGCGACGGCCGTGACGATCTCTCCGACACTCTGCGCGAGGTCTTCCTGGCCCGGGTCGACGCCCTGCCGCAGCACGCCCACGCGGTGGTGCACGCGATCGCGGCCGGCGTCGAACCGGTCGAGCACTGGCTGCTGGCCCAGGTGGTCCGGCTCGCGGAGCCGGAGCTGATCGAGGCGGTGCGGGCGGCCGTGGCGCACCGGCTGCTGGTCGGCGCCGACGACGGCTACCGGCTGCGCCACCGCCTGGTGGCGGAGGTGCTGGCGCACGAGCTGCTGCCGGCCGAGCGGGCCGCGCTGCACCGGCGCTACGCCGAGGCGCTGACCTCGACCACCGCCGAGCTGCACCAGGCCCGGCTGGCGCACCACTGGCGGCTGCCGGCGAGCCGGGCCGGGCGCTGCCCGCCGCGATGGCCGCCGCCCGCGAGGCCGAGCGGCTGTACGGGTACGCGGAGGCGCACCGCCACTGGTCGGCGGCGTTGCAGCTGGCCGGCACCCCGGCCACGGTCCCGGCCGACGCCGAGCGCCGGACCCCGGTCGAGGTGGACCGAACGGACCTGCTGGAACACGCCGCCGAGACGGCCCACCACTGCGGCGAGCACGCCCGGGCGCTGGAGCTGCTGGAGGAGCTGGCCCGGGACCCGGCCGGCCCGCCCACCTGCGCCCTGCACATCCGGCGGGCCCGCTACCTGGCCGCCGCCGGGCGGTCCGCGCCGGCCGAGGCGGAATACCGGCGGGCGCTGGAGTCTCCGGAGTGCACGCCCGGGGAGCGGGCCACGGCCGCCGCGCGCCTGGCCGAGCTGTTGCTGCACCTGGGCCGGTACGCCGAGGCCGGTGAGCAGGCGCGGGAGGCACTCCAGCTCGCCGCGGAGGTGCCCGGTTCCACCTCGGAGGTGGTGCTCGCCAGCGCCGCCCTCGGCTACAGCGAGGCGTGGCTGGAGGACCCGGAGGCCGGGCTGGCCGTGATGCGGCAGGCGTTGGAGACCGCCGAGCGGTCCGGCCGGCCGGAGGACGTGGCCTGCGCGTACCTGCACCTGGCGGAGCTGCTGACCGGACCGCTGAACATCCTCGAGGAGGGGGTGGTGGTGGCCCGCCGGGGCGCGGAGCGGGTGGCCGAGCTGGGGCTGGGCCGCACCTGGGAGACCCGGCTGCTGGCCATCGCCACGAACGGGCTGTTCCGGGTCGGGCAGTGGACCGAGGCGGAGAAGGTGGTCGCCGCCGCGCTCCGGCACCGGCCGTCCGGCGCCGACGCGGTCGAGCTGCTGTCCAGCGCGGCCAGCGCCGGGATCTGGTTCGAGACGATCCTCATGCAGATGCTGGTGCGGCACTACTACGACGCCGACCCGACCAGCCGGCACGCC
>NZ_JBSGJR010000622.1:0-3884 GCF_053605645.1 Micromonospora sp. NPDC003776 | reverse complement strand
GGCCGGTACGGCGCTGCGCCGGATGGCCGACGGGGACTGGCGGGTGATCCTGCCGGCCGCCGGCCTGCTCGCGTTGACCGTCGGCGTCCTCGTCGCGGTGGTCACCGCCCGCCGAGGCCGTCCCCGCCGGGTCGGCCGCCGCCGCGCCTGACCGTGGCCGGGCCCGCCCCGTGCCGTGATCCACTCCTGGTGCGGCATGTCGGTGTGTCGCGCCCGCTTGACGGCGCGAGGTGTGGCAGGTCGAGTGGATCAGCCCGTGCGGGCCGATCGGTGGCGTTGCGGCCCGGCGGGATCGGCGCGCGTCCTATGGTCGAGCCATGCGGGACAGCGCGGCAGGCGTCGGGACGACGGACGCGCGTACCGGGGCCGGCCGTCCGCCGACCCGCCACTGATCTCGGCGATGCCCCGGACCCACCGCCCGTCCCCGGCACTGGTCCTCAACCTGGTCCTCTCCGGCGGGCTGTTCGCCCTGGTCAGCACCTGGGCCCGGCACCGCCCGCCCGGCCGCTGGGAACGGGATCTCTTCACCCTGGTCAACCAGGCGCCCGAGCCGGCCGGTCCGGCGCTGCTGCTGGTCATGCAGCTCGGGGCGTACCCGGCGATCCTGGTGGCGGCGGCGGTCGCGGCCGCCGCCCGGCAGTGGCGGCTCACCCGGGACCTGCTGGTCTCCGGAAACCTGGCCTACTGGGGAGCGCTGCTGGCCAAACTGGTGGTCGCCCGGGCCCGCCCGGCCGGTTACCTGGCCGACGTCCGCTTCCACGAGATGGTCACCGGCCGCTACGGCTACCCCTCCGGTCACGTGGCGGTGGCGACCGCGCTGGCGGCCGTGCTCGCCCCGGCCCTGCCCCACCGGGTACGCGGGCTGGTCTGGCTGACGGTGGGGGCCGTCGCGGTCGCCCGGGTCTACGTCGGCGCGCACCTGCCGGTCGACGTGCTGGGCGGATTCCTGGTCGGCTGGTTCGCCGCCAGCCTGACCCGGGTCCTGGTCGGGGACGTCGGCCCCGCCGGCACGGCGGGCCGGTTGCGGCAGGTGCTGCTGAGCCGGGGCATCGACGCGGCCGAGGTGGCCCCGGTCGCCGGAGACGCCCGGGGCTCCCGTCCCTGGCGGGTCACCACGACCGACGGGCGGCGCCTCTTCGTCAAGGTCACCGGCGGCAGCCAGCGGGACGCCGACTGGCTCTACAAGCTCTACCGGCGGCTGCGCTACCGGGGCCTCGGCGACGAGCCGCCGTACGTGACGGCGAGGCAGAAGAGCGAGCACGAGGCGTACCTGCTGCTGCGCGCCGCACGGGCCGGGGTGCGCAGCCCGCGGCTGGTCGCCACCGTCACCGACCCGGCCGGGGACGCGCTGCTGGTGCAGGAGTTCGTGCCCGGGCGCCCGCTCGACGCGCTCGACCCGGCCGAACTCGGTCGGGACGCCCTCGATGACATCTGCCGGCAGGTGGCCCGGCTGCACCGGGGCGGCCTGGCGCACCGGGACCTGCGGGCGGCCAACGTGCTGGTCGCCGACGGCACCGCCTGGCTGGTCGACCTGAGCTTCGGCACCGGCGAGGCCACCGCCGACCAGCAGGCCCGCGACCTGGTGGAACTGCTGGTCACCCTGGCCGCCCTGGCCGGCGTACGACCGGCGCTGGACGCCGCCGTCGGGCAGCTCGGCGCCGGTCCGGTGGCCGACACCCTGCCCTGGCTGCAACCGGCCCTGCTGTCCCGCGCCGGCCGCGCGCTCGCCGACAGCCGCCCCGGCCTGCTCGACGACCTGCGCGAGGAGATCAGCCGCCGCTGCCCCGGCCGGGGCAACCGCCTGGCCCGGGTCGTCCGGATCACCCCGCGCGACGTGTTCCTGCTGGTCATGCTGGGACTGCTGGTGCACTTCCTGCTACCCCAGATCGGCCAGGTACGCGCCGCGGTGCGCGCCGTGCTGCACGCGGATCCGCTCGCGGTGACCGGCGCCCTGCTCGCCTCGGTCGCCACCTACCTGCTGAGCGCGCAGGCGTTGCGTCTCGCCGCCGCCGCCCGGATCCCGCTCGGCCGGACCGTCGCGGTCCAGGTGGCCGCCTCCTTCGCCAACCGGCTCGCCCCGGGCGCGCTCGGCGGCGCCGCGCTGAGCGTGCGGTACCTGCGCCAGCAGGGACTGTCGGTGCCGGCGGCGGCCACCGCGGTGGCCGTGGACCGGGTGGCCGGCGTGCTCGCGGTCGCCCTGCTGCTGCCCGTGCTGCTGCCGTTCGCCCGGGGCACCCGCCGGCACCTGATGAACGCGACCGCCGGGCGGGGCCTCATCGTGCTGCTGGCCGTGCTGGCGGTGCTGCTGCTGGCCGCCGCGGCGATCGCCGTACCCCGGCTGCGGGCCAAGGTCCGGGCGGCCCGCCGGCAGGCCGCCGACGCCCTGCGCGCGCTGGCGCACAGCGGCCGGATCGGCCCGCTGCTGGCCGTCAGCGTGGCCCTCACCCTCGCCTACGGCGCGGCGCTGTGGCTGGCCCTGCTCGCCGTGGGCATGCCGGCCGATCCGGCCCTGATCGCGCCGGTCGTCCTGGTCTGCGTGGTAGGGGAGGGGGTGGCCACCGCCGCGCCGACCCCCGGCGGTCTCGGCGCCACCGAGGCGGCCCTCGTCTCCGGGCTGCTGATCTACGGCGTCCGGCCGGAGATCGCCGTGGCCGGGGTGCTGGTCTACCGGCTGGCCACCTTCTGGCTGCCGGTGCTGCCCGGGTACCTGGCGCTGCGCGGGCTGGTCCGCCGGCACGCGGTGTGAGCGGGGGCCGAACGGCGTTAAAGCCGCGACCATGGGTAAGCGGCGCGGCATGGAGCACCCGGGACGGATCGTGGTGGTCTCCGCGGACGTCGGCGCCGGCCACGACACGGCCGCCGACGAGCTGACGCGGCGGCTGCGCGACCGGGGCTTCGCGGTGGACCGGCTCAACCTCCTGGCGGTGCTGCCGCGGCCGGTGCACTGGGCGTTCAAGGAGGCGTACCGGGGCGTCCTGCGCGGGTTGCCCTGGGGTTACGACCTGCTGTTCGGCCTGACCAGCCGGTCCCGGCTACCCATCACCGTGCTGCGGGCGCTGCTGCGGCCGGTCCGCCGCCGGATGCGCCGGTCGATCCCTCCGGACACCCGTGCGGTGGTGACCACCTACCCGTTCGCCAACCAGGTGCTCGGGCCGCTGCGACGCCAAGGGCGGCTGGCGGTCCCGGTCATCACCTACGTCACCGACTTCGTGGTCCACCCGACCTGGCTCTCGCCCGGGGTGGACGTCTACTGCGCGAACCGGCACGCCGAGGTGCGGCCGGCGGACGCCGCGGCCGGCGTCGACGTGACCGTGGTGCAGCCGCTGGTGTCCCGGTCCTTCGCCACCTCTGCGACCACCGACCGCCGGCATGCGAGGCGGCGCTTCGGCCTACCGCCGGACGGCCGGCTGGCGCTGATCGTCGCGGGCGCCTGGGGCGCCGGGGACGTGTCGACCACGGTCGCGGAGGTCGCCGCGACCCGCTGCGTACGCCCGGTGGTGGTGTGCGGGCGCAACGAGGAGCTGCGCGACCGGCTGCGCGCCGACCACGAGCACGTCTTCGGCTGGGTGGACGACATGGCGACGCTGATGCGGGCGGTGGACGTGGTGGTGGAGAACGCGGGTGGGCTGACCTGCCAGGAGGCGCTCGCCTGCGGGGTGCCCGTGGTGACCTACCGGCCCATTCCCGGGCACGGCCGGGCGAACGCCTCGGTCCTGGCCCGCTCCGGCCTGACCCGGTGGGCGTCCGGGCCGGACCAGTTGGGCCGGGTCCTGGCCGCGCTGGTCGGCGCCGCGACGCCTGTCCCTACCTGATTCATCGGTGGGCGCCGGTTCCTCCGATGATCCCGGCCCTGACCGTCGATGGTTGTCCACCGCGTTGTCCAC
>NZ_JBSGJR010000621.1:0-3887 GCF_053605645.1 Micromonospora sp. NPDC003776 | reverse complement strand
GGTCGGCCGCCCGCCCACCCGGGGACGACCTGGACCGGCTGCTGGCCGCCGCGCTGCGCGCCGGTGCCACCCCGGCCCCGGCCCGGTCGGCGGTCCGGCTGCGCGGCGACCGGGCCGCCGACCGCACCGTGGACGTCATCGAAGTACGCACCGCCGGCACGACGCTGCGCTACTGGCTCGACCGGGCCGGGCTGCTCCGCCGGCTGGAGCTGCGGACCGGACGGGGGGTCTGGGCGCAGCTCGACCTCAACCCGGGCCCGGTGCCGGCGCTGCCCGGCGCCCGGCCACGCCCCGCGAAGCCGGGACGCCGGTGAGCACGCTCAGGGCCGCCAGCCGGTCTGGGCCGCCCACTCCTCGGCGCGCAGGTGCTCCTCGTCGAACCAGGGGTCCTTCAACGTCCCGTACGTGGCGCTGTCCGGGGCGGCGGCCACCAACTCCCGCTTGACCTGCAGGTAAGCGGCCCGCTGGGCGGGGTCGGCGCGGAGATGGTCGCGCATCAGCAGCGCGTACCGCCAGCCGGGCGAGCCGGCGACGCGCAGGTGCAGGTGGACCGGCCGGGCCGGGTCGGCGCTGCCGTGCAACCGCTTCTCCCAGCGGGCGCTGCCCGCCGGGCGCGGGTTGTCCCACCAGTCGCCGGGCAGCCGGGGGAAGCCGGCGTCGGCGAGCCGCTCGGCCAGCGGCCCGTCGGCCTCCGCCAGCGACGACACGGTGAGCTGGATGTCGATGACGTCCTTCGCGGCCAGCCCGGGCACCGCGGTGGAGCCGATGTGGTCCACCCGAACGTCCGCGCCGGCGGCGTGCCGGATCCGGGCGGCCAGCCGGGCGTACTGCTGCGGCCAGGTCGGGTCGGGTTCGGTGAGCACCAGCCGCTCGGGCCGGACCGCACGGCGCTCGCGGACGTTGCGCTCGTACGGCACCAGCCGCTCGTGCCAGAGCGCGTCCACCGCCGCGTGCAGCTCGTCGAGGGTGCCGTCGTTGGTCAGCAGCGCGTCGGCCGCCGCCTGCCGGCGGGCGTCGTCCGCCTGCGCGGCGATCCGCCGCTCGGCCTCCGCGGGGTCCATGCCCCGGTCCCGGGCCAGCCGCGCCAGCCGGGTGGTCACCGCCGTCTGCACCACGACCACCAGGTGGTACGTCGGCGCGAGCCCCACCTCCACCAGCAGCGGCACGTCGTTCACCACGACGGCGTCCGGGGGCGCCCCGGCGGCCAGTTCGGCGGCGCGGGCGCGGACCCGGGGGTGGGTGATCGCCTCCAGCCGGCGGCGGGCGGCCTCGTCGTTGAAGACCAGCGCGCCGAGCGCGGCCCGGTCCAGCCCCCCGTCCGGGTCGAGCACCCGGTCGGAGAAGGCGGCGACGATCTCGGCCAACCCCTCGCTGCCCGGGGCGACCACCTCGCGCGCGATCCGGTCGGAGTCGACGAGCACGGCCCCGAGCGCGGTGAGCCGGTTCGCCACGGCGCTCTTGCCCGACCCGATCCCACCGGTCAAACCCACCTTCAGCACGCGATCAGTCAACCCGATCACCGCGCCGCTCGCCAAACCGGGCGGCCGCTCGACTCGCGCTGCCGCAACCCGGTGCCTCCCGCCCCGCGGACAGCACGGTCTGCCGCAGACCGAGTCGATCAAGGAGGGCCGGGCGGGCGGTCGACCGCGGGCCGGGGACACGCGAGGGCCCCGCCCCCGGGATCCGGTGAACCGGATCGCGGGGACGGGGCCCGTCGTGGTCGGCGACGCTCCGTCGCGGCGTCAGACGCGTTGAGCGGAAGTCGTCACGGGGTCACTTGCCGCCGGCGAGCTTCTCCCGCAGCGCGGCGAGCGCCTCGTCGGTGGCCAGGGTGCCGGCCGGCTCCTCGGCCTGACGGCTCGGAGCCGAGGTCGAGGTGGTGGTGCCGGAGACGGCCGGAGCCGGGTTGGCAGCGGCCTCGGCGTCGGCGGCCCGGGAGGACTGCACCTGCTTGGTGTGGGCCTCCCAGCGCTGACGAGCCTCGGCGTACTGGTTCTCCCAGGTCTCCCGCTGCTTGTCGTAGCCCTCGAGCCACTCGCCCGTCTCCGGGTCGAAGCCCTCCGGGTAGATGTAGTTGCCCTGCTCGTCGTAGGTCGCGGCCATGCCGTAGAGGGTCGGGTCGAAGTGCTCCTCGCCCTCGACGAAGCCCTCGTTGGCCTGCTTGAGCGACAGCGAGATCCGGCGACGCTCGAGGTCGATGTCGATGACCTTGACCATGACCTCGGAGCCGACCTGGACGACCTGCTCCGGGATCTCCACGTGGCGCTCGGCCAGCTCGGAGATGTGGACCAGGCCCTCGATGCCGTCGTCCACCCGGACGAACGCGCCGAACGGCACGAGCTTGGTGACCTTACCCGGCACGATCTGCTGGATCGCGTGGGTGCGGGCGAACTGACGCCACGGGTCCTCCTGGGTCGCCTTCAGCGACAGCGAGACCCGCTCGCGGTCCAGGTCGACGTCCAGGACCTCGACCTCGACCTCCTGGCCCACCTCGACGACCTCGGACGGGTGGTCGATGTGCTTCCAGGACAGCTCGGAGACGTGCACCAGGCCGTCCACGCCGCCCAGGTCGACGAACGCGCCGAAGTTGACGATCGAAGAGACGACGCCCTTGCGGACCTGGCCCTTCTGCAGCTTGTTGAGGAACTCGGTGCGCACCTCGGACTGCGTCTGCTCCAGCCACGCCCGGCGGGACAGGACCACGTTGTTGCGGTTCTTGTCCAGCTCGATGATCTTGGCCTCGAGCTCGCGCCCGACGTACGGCTGCAGGTCGCGCACGCGCCGCATCTCGACGAGCGAGGCGGGCAGGAAGCCGCGCAGGCCGATGTCGAGGATGAGACCACCCTTGACGACCTCGATGACCGAGCCGCGGACGACCCCGTCCTCGTCCTTGATCTTCTCGATCGTGCCCCAGGCCCGCTCGTACTGCGCCCGCTTCTTGGAGAGGATCAGGCGACCCTCCTTGTCCTCCTTCTGGAGGACCAGGGCCTCGATGTGGTCACCGACCGAGACGACCTCGGCGGGGTCCACGTCGTGCTTGATCGACAGCTCCCGAGAGGGGATCACGCCCTCGGTCTTGTAGCCGATGTCGAGCAGGACCTCGTCCCGGTCGACCTTGACGACGGTGCCTTCGACAATGTCGCCGTCGTTGAAGTACTTGATGGTCTCGTCGATCGCGGCGAGGAAAGCTTCCTCGGAGCCGAGGTCGTCGTGGGTGACCTTGTTGGCGCTCGAGGTGGCCTCGATGCTGCTCGTCATGTGGGCGGTTGCTCCGGTCGGATGGGTGTCACAGCGGGCATGGGTGTCGCGGTGACTCTTCCGCGCCAACGGATCCGTCGCCGGGCACACCGAACGATCGACGCGAGAAGATCATTAGTGGCTCCGGTGACCGCGCACCTGCTCCCTGCCGAGGCACACGATCCGCGAGCGCATCGTCTAGCCTACCCGCTGCATTACCACAGCGTGCAAGCCCTCCCAGGTCTCCGCCGACTCGTCAGCTGCGAAAGCGGAGATTTCGCGCGGTAAGGGGCCACCACGTGTCTCGTCCGTCACATCGGTCCCTCCCGCCACAGCTGCGCGGCGGGCCGGGGCGGGGTCGCGCGGCCGGTGGCCCTAGCGTGAGCGGATGACCGACGACAGGGTGACCCGACGCCGGGTCGGCGCCGCCGAGATCCGCCGGGCCAACCGCGGCTGGTGGGACGCCGACGCGGACGACTACCAGGCCGAGCACGGCGCGTTCCTGGGCGACACCGACTTCGTCTGGTGCCCCGAGGGGTTGCGCGAGGCCGACGCCGGGCTGCTCGGCGACGTCACCGGCCGTCGGATCCTCGAACTGGGCTGCGGCGCCGCGGCCGCAGCCCGGTGGCTGGCCACCCGGGGCGCCCACC
>NZ_JBSGJR010000620.1:0-3907 GCF_053605645.1 Micromonospora sp. NPDC003776 | reverse complement strand
GTGCGGCGGCTGCACACCGGCGCCATTCATTGACATGAGACCTTCTGGTCACATATTCTGCTTCGCAGTGGATGACGATCTCGTATTCAAGGCACCGAGCAGGCCGGGGACCTGGTCCGCCTTCGCCAGCAGGGCCCCGGCGCCGTCCTTGCGGCGCAGGCCGAGGGCGAGCGCCTCCTCCCGGGCCTTCCAGGTGGCCGCGTCCTTCTCCGCGGTGCGTTCGGCGTCGGAGAGGCTCCGCACGGCCGCCTGCGCCTGCTCGTGGACGGCGACGGCCTCGGCGTGCCGGGTGTCCAGGTCGGCGTTGTCCCGGTCGGCCTCGGTGGACTGCTCGGCGACCGCGTCGAGGTCGGCCTGGGCCTTCTCGGCGCGGGCGAGGGCGTCGGCGTGCGCGGCGGCGAGCCGTTCGATCTCCTCGCCGGCACTGGTGGTGCGGGCCCGGGCGGAGTTGACCTGGCCGGTCAGCCGGGCCAGCCCCTCCCGCCGGTCGGCGATGGCCTTGGCGGCGGCGACCAGTTCCCGCTCGGCGGCGGCGAGCTGCCGTTCCAGCTCCTGCCGGTGCTCGACCGCCTCGGCCAGCCGGATCTGGTCCTCGGTGAGCGCGGCGCGCAGCTCCTCCTCCTGCTCGCGGACCCGCCGGGACTCGGCTTCGAGCTGGTCGGGGTCACGGCCGGGGCGCTCGTCGTCCGGCGTGGCGCTCAGGTGGCGCAGCCGTTCCCGGGCGAGCTGTTCGATGGAGCGGAACCGTTCCTGGAGCGCGGAGAGCTTGTACCAGGTGTCCTGCGCGGCGGCGAGCAGCGGGGCGTCCTCGGCGAGGGCGGCCTCCAGCTCGCCGAGGCGACCCTGCACCTCGGTGTGCTCGGCCTCGATCTGCTCGCGGCGCTCGCGCACCGCGGTCTCGTCGGCGATCTCCTTGTCCAGGGTGGTCCGCAGGGTGTGCAGGTCGTCGGCGAGCAACCGCAGCCGGGCGTCACGCAGGTTGGCCTGGATGGCGGCGGCCCGCCGGGCCACCTCGGCCTGCCGGCCCAGCGGCTTGAGCTGGCGGCGCAGCTCGGCGGTGAGGTCGGTGAGCCGGTTGAGGTTGGTCTGCATCGCGTCGAGCTTCCGCAGCGCCTTCTCCTTGCGCTTGCGGTGCTTGAGGACGCCGGCCGCCTCCTCGATGAAGGCCCGCCGGTCCTCCGGCTTGGCGTGCAGCATCCCGTCGAGGCGGCCCTGCCCGACGATGATGTGCATCTCCCGGCCGATGCCCGAGTCCGACAGCAGCTCCTGGATGTCGAGCAGGCGGCAGGAGTCGCCGTTGATCTCGTACTCGCTCTCGCCGGAGCGGAACATCCGGCGGGTGATGGAGACCTCGGTGTACTCGATCGGCAGCGCGCCGTCGGTGTTGTCGATGGTGAGGGTGACCTCGGCCCGGCCCAGCGGCGCCCGCCCGGCGGTGCCGGCGAAGATGACGTCCTCCATCTTGCCGCCGCGCAGCGCCTTGGCGCCCTGCTCGCCGAGCACCCAGGCGATGGCGTCGACGACGTTGGACTTGCCGGAGCCGTTCGGGCCGACCACGCAGGTGATCCCGGGCTCCAGCTTCAGCGTCGTCGCGGAGGCGAAGGACTTGAAGCCCTTCACCGTCAGGCTCTTGAGATGCACCTTCTCGATCCTCGTCCGGTGGCCGCCGTACCGTCGCCGGCTGCGCGGACCTGGTGAACCCGCAGACTAACCCGTGGTCGGGAACACCCTGGTACGCGACCCACCCCACGCCTGGGTTGTCCGATTTTCCGGGCGTACCCGGCGGCCGGCCGGAAAACACAAGATCCTCATTGCCGGCGGACAATTCCGCGGCGTCCCCAAGATCGTCGAGGTGATCCGGAAAACAATAAGGCCCGACACAAAGCTGCGCGCCGGCACTGGGGTGTCGGCGCGCTTTTTCGTGTGGTGCTATTCAGTTTTTCCCGAGGATCTTCAGATCAGGTCAGCGCGGGCTCGGCCAGTCGGAGGAGGTCGTCAGCCTCCGCCGCAGCCGCCGCCAGCCGATCATTGTCGGCGCGCAGACGCGTGATCTCGAACTCCAGTGCCTGGACCCTGGCACGCAGTCGGGTGACCTCGTCGAGCAGACGCCGGTCGGGCGCTGCACCTACGTGGCCGTAGAGGGCCTTCGCCATGCTGACTCCTTGATATGCGCTGCCGGAAAGGCCGGCCAACGCGCGCCCACTGGTTCGCGGCTGTCATCCCGCGAAATCCGGGCATGACTGGGCGCGACTGGCGACACCTATATATTGAGCCGCAGACCCCCCTTTCGTCAAGTTCCCGCAGGCCGTAGATCATCTCTGCGTCGGCCTGTGCACTAGCCGGGGGGCTGCCGTGAGGCGCGGACACGCTCTGTCCGGACGACTTAACTGTACGCCCGGAAATGTGTGAACGCCTCACCCTCGGTGTCGGGTTCCCCTTAACTCTCTCTTAGCCAGGTTGCCGCAGTTCACGGCGCGCCCGTAGCGTCAGCCCGGCCCGCAACCGACCCGTGGAGGGGACAGGCGTGTACCGCTGGACCGACCCGATCGAACCGGATGGCGTTCCCCGACGCCCCGAGCCGCCGACCGACGAGGGACCGGCCTGGCTCACCGACCGGCCCGGGCCGCGGTCGTCCTACCTGTTCGGCGACGAGCCGGAGCAGCCCGGCCCGGACTGGGCCGACGCCCCGACCGGGGTCTGGCGCGCCGGTGCCGCCGACGCCCCGTGGGGGAGCGCACCGGCCGACGACCGGACCGACCACGTCCCACCGGACCACCGGGCCGGACACCCCTCGCCGGACGACCGGACCGCGTACCTCACCCCGATGGACGACCGGACCGGGTACGCCCCGATCATCGACCACACCGCCGCGTACCCGCCGTTCGACCTGGCCGGGCGGGGCGGCGGGGAGCAGCCGGCGGCAGCCTGGCGTCCGGCCGTCGACGAGCCGGCCGAGGAGGCGGGTCGGCACCGGCAGAAGCGCCGCTTCCCGCGTCCCCTGGTGATCGGTGGGGCCGCCGCGGCGGCGACCCTCGTGGTGAGTCTCGGAGTGGGTGCCCTGATGCTGCCGCGCAGCGACGAGCAGGCGGACCCGACCTCGGCCGGCGGTGCGATCGCCGCCGCCCCGGCCGTGCCGGGCACCGCCGACGCTCCCGGCGACGCCCTCGCCGCCCCCTCCCCCAGCACCGCGCCGAGCAGCCTCCGGCCGAGCCCGACCCGGACCGCCACCCCGAAGCCGAGCCGGACCACGGCCGCGTCCCGCCAGCTGGCGCGCAGCGCCGCGCCGAGCAGCACCGGCACCCGGGCCGCCACCTCCGCCGGGATCACCGCCGAGCTCCAGCAGGTCGTCGACCTGGTCAACAAGGAGCGGGCCAAGGCCGGCTGCAAGGCGCTGACCATCGACGACAAGCTGATGCTGGCCGCCCAGCGGCACAGCCAGGACCAGGCCGACCACAAGACCATGTCGCACGACGGCAGCGACGGCAGCGACGTCGGCGACCGCCTGGACCGGGTCGGCTACGCCTGGCGGGCGTACGGCGAGAACGTCGCCTGGAACCAGCAGACGCCGGCCGCCGTCATGGACGCGTGGATGAACAGCCCGGGCCACCGGGCGAACATCCTGAACTGCTCGTTCACCGAGATCGGCGTGGGCGTGGCACGGAGCAACGGGCCGTACTGGACCCAGGACTTCGGCACCCCGCGCTGACCCGCGCGTCGTGACCGGGCCCGCGCTCGTTTGACCGGGTGAGGTACACCGACCCGGTCGGCGCGGGACGGACCGCTCGGCGTACCGGTAGGGGGGCGGCGGAGAGCCGCCCGCGAACCGGGAGCTGTCGATGCGGATCCGGCGGACGTGGGCCGTGCCGCTCCCCCGGCCGGCCCGCGTCCGCCGACGTGGACCGGGCCG
>NZ_JBSGJR010000619.1:0-3914 GCF_053605645.1 Micromonospora sp. NPDC003776 | reverse complement strand
GCGTCCCGCGCGTCGCGGCGCTCGCGGACGGCGGCCCCGGCCGCCACCCGGGCGGCGGCCAGCTCGGCGATCAGGCGGTCCAGTTCGCGGCGCTGCGCGGCCCGGGCCCGGTCGGCGCAGACCGCCTCCCAGGCGTTGCCCCGGGCGGTCCGCATCCGGCCGTCGCCGACCATGGCGCGTTCGAGGGTGTGCACCACGCCGACGGCGAGCGACGCGACGGTCCGGGAGATGGTGGTGAGTCCGATGGTCTGGTGCGGCCCGTTGGTGCTCATGGTCACCCCGTACGAGATCGTTGGCGACGGTTCGGCAGGCGCCTCGTCGAGTCTGCCCGACAGCGATGCTGTCCGACTCGCGTTTCGCCGCCGTGACGTACGGGTCAACTCTCCAGCAGCGGGCGTGACCTGGGCAGGGCCGTTCGTCCTTGAGCTTGGTCACAGGAACGGGGGAACGCGCTGCGTGACACCGTGTTCACCGGAAGTCCGCCATGATGCCACAGCCCATTTCGTGAGGAGCGCCATACCCCCGGGACTTGTCGCCAGGTGGCGCCCCCTAGCATCGGCCCATGACACCCGGAGAGGGGAGTCCGTTGGTGACTGCTGAGCATGCGCACGCGGAGGGGGACGACGCCGGGTCGGCGGCGCCCGCAAGCGTGCTCGACGAGATCCTGGCCGGCGTCCGCGAGGACGTGGCGCGGCGACAGGAGCAGGTTCCGCTGGAGCGGATCCGGGAACTGGCCGCCGCCGCGCCGCCGCCGATGGACGCGTACGCGGCCCTGCGCCGGCCCGGCGTTGCCGTGATCGCCGAGGTGAAGCGCTCCTCGCCGTCCAAGGGGCGGCTGGCCGAGATCGCCGACCCGGCCGACCTGGCCGGCGAATACGCGGCCGGGGGTGCCCGGGCGATCAGCGTGCTCACCGAGGGGCGCTGGTTCGGCGGCTCCCTGGACGACCTGGCCGCCGTGCGGGCCGCGGTGCGGATCCCGGTGCTGCGCAAGGACTTCGTGGTCTCCAGCTACCAGGTGCACGAGGCGCGGGCCCACGGCGCCGACCTGGTGCTGCTGATCGTCGCCGCGCTGGAGCAGAACGTTCTCATGGGGCTGCTGGAGCGGATCGAGTCGCTCGGCATGACCGCGCTGGTCGAGGTGCACACCGAGGACGAGGCCGACCGGGCCCTGGCGGCCGGCGCGCGGGTGATCGGGGTCAACGCCCGTGACCTGCGTACCCTGGAGGTCGACCGCTCGGTGTTCGAGCGGATCGCGCCCGGCCTGCCGAGCAGCGTCGTCAAGATCGCCGAGTCCGGCGTGCGCGGTCCGCACGACCTCATCCGGTACGCCTCGGCGGGCGCCGACGCGGTCCTGGTCGGCGAGGGCCTGGTCACCCAGAAGAGCCCCCGCGAGGCGGTCGCCGAGCTGGTCAACGCCGGCAACCACCCGGCCACGCCCCGCCCGGTGCGCTGACCCGCGCCGGGTCCCGACACGTCTCGAGAGGACACCCGCGATGAGCGCAGACGCCGCGGCCCCCGCCGGACAGCTTCCCGACGCCGCCGGTCACTTCGGTCGGTTCGGCGGCCGGTTCGTCCCCGAGGCGCTGGTCGCGGCGCTGGACGAGCTCGACGCGGCGTACCGCAAGGCGATGACCGACGAGGAGTTCCGCGCCGAGTTCGACGCCCTGCTGCGCGACTACGCCGGCACCCCCTCGCTGCTCTACGAGGCCCGGCGGTTCTCCGCGAAGGCCGGCGCGCGGATCCTGCTCAAGCGGGAGGACCTCAACCACACCGGCGCGCACAAGGTGCGCAACGTGCTCGGCCAGGCGCTGCTCACCAAGCGGATGGGCAAGCGCCGCGTGATCGCCGAGACCGGCGCCGGCCAGCACGGCGTCGCCACCGCCACCGCCGCCGCCCTGTTCGACCTCGAGTGCGTGGTCTACATGGGCGAGGTGGACACCGAGCGGCAGGCGCTCAACGTGGCCCGGATGCGGATGCTCGGCGCCACCGTCATCCCGGTCACCACCGGCTCGCGGACCCTCAAGGACGCGATGAACGAGGCGATGCGGGACTGGGTGGCCAACGTCGACACCACCCACTACCTGATCGGCACCGCCGCCGGCCCGCACCCGTTCCCGGAGATGGTCCGGGACTTCGTGCGCGGCATCGGCGACGAGGCCCGCCGGCAGTGCCTCGACCTGACCGGTGCGCTGCCGGACGCGGTCGCGGCCTGCGTGGGCGGCGGTTCCAACGCGCTTGGCATCTTCCACGCCTTCGTCCCGGACGCCGGGGTGCGGCTGTACGGCTTCGAGGCCGGCGGTGAGGGTGTCGAGACCGGCCGGCACGCGGCCAGCATCACCGGCGGCTCCGCCGGCGTGCTGCACGGCACCCGCACGTACGTGCTGCAGAACGAGGACGGGCAGACGATCGAGTCGCACTCGATCTCGGCCGGCCTGGACTACCCGGGCGTCGGGCCGGAGCACGCCTGGCTGCACGACAGCGGCCGGGCCACCTACCTGCCGGTCAACGACGCCGAGGCGATGGCCGCGTTCGAGCTGCTCTGCCGCACCGAGGGGATCATCCCGGCGATCGAGAGCTCGCACGCCCTCGCCGGCGCCCTCACGATCGCCCCCCGGCTCGCCGCCGAGCTGGGCCGGGAGCCGGTCATCGTGGTCAACCTCTCCGGTCGGGGCGACAAGGACGTCCACACCGCCGGTGGATACTTCGGCATCCTCGACAAGGAGCAGTGAGATCGTGAGCCGGATCGGGGTCGCCTTCGACAAGGCCCGCGCGGACGGGCGGGCCGTGCTGGTCGGCTGCATGCCGGCCGGGTTCCCCAGCGTCGAGGGCAGCATCGCCGCGATGACCGCGATGGTCGAGGTGGGCGTGGACGTCATCGAGGTGGAGATCCCGTACTCCGACCCGGTGATGGACGGCCCGGTGATCCAGAAGGCCAGCGACATCGCGCTGGCCGGCGGCGTACGGACCGCCGACGCGCTGCGCATCATCGAGGCGGTCGCCGCGACCGGCGCGCAGGTGGTCACCATGACCTACTGGAACCCGATCGAGCAGTACGGCGTGGACGCCTTCGCCCGCGACCTGGCCGCCGCCGGGGGCACCGGTCTGATCACCCCGGACCTGATCCCCGACGAGGCCGACGAGTGGCTGGCCGCGTCCGACGCGCACGGCCTGGACCGGACGTTCCTGGTCTCCCCGTCGTCCACCGACGCGCGGCTGCGGATGACCGTGGAGCACTGCCGCGGCTTCGTCTACGCGACCGCGATCATGGGGGTGACCGGGGCCCGGGCGCAGACCTCCGCGGCGGCGCCGGTCCTGGTCTCCCGGGTGCGCGAGGTCACCGACCTGCCGGTCGGCGTCGGCCTCGGCGTGGGCACCGGCGCGCAGGCCGGCACCGTGGCCGGGTACGCCGACGGCGTCATCGTGGGCAGCGCCCTGGTCCGCTGCGTGCTGGACGCCCCGGACCAGGCCGCCGGCCTGGCCGCCCTGCGGACGCTGAGTGCCGAACTCGCCGAGGGCGTCCGCAACCCGGTCCGCTGACCCCCCGCCCGCTGACCCGCCCCGGCCGGGGCCGTGGCCTGGCTGCTCGCGTGCCGGCACGGGTGGCATCTCGGCCAGGTGATCTCGCTTCACGAGCCGCGAACCGGGAGTCCGGCCGGAGGCCGCCGTCCAGGCACCGGCATCGCTGCTGAACGCCTTTCGAGCTGAGTCGTCTGCGATATCGCCCCGTAGGCTGCCGGCCAGGGTCCGGCGGTCACCCCGCGGGGCACCGGCCCGCGGTGTGAGTCGTTTACGACATCAGCTCCCAAGGCGCTCTGAGGTCACCCACCGGCGCGGGGTCGGCCCCGCCGCCCCGGGTCACCGCCGGCCGACGCCCCGTTCGCCGGCGGCCCGCTGGCCGGGCGGCGTGCCGGAGC